>JACAAY010000213.1 GCA_013377095.1 Desulfuromonadales bacterium | reverse complement strand
GCCATCATGCTGCTTAGCTATGCACTGCTGACACAGCTGGTGAAGAGCTGGTTTAACCGAATCGAAGAATTTTCTGACATCGGCATCTAATACCCAGTTCACCTTCATACAGGATATTCCGACTGCAAGCGCGTCCAATGCATCATGCTGGCCGCGCCCCGGACGGAACCCGTACGAGAACCCCAGAAAGTCTTCCTCGTAGATTGCATTGAGCACCTCCACCACGGCCCGCTGGATGATCTTGTCTTCCAACGATACAATCCCGAGCGGGCGTTGTTGCCCATCCGCTTTTGGTATGTATTTTCGCCTTGATGGGAGCGCCCGATACAGGCCCGGTCAGAATCTTCTCCCTTTTCTCCATCACTGATTCCTGATCGCACCGTTATTCAATATAGTAAGTCTATTTTTTATATACATACCATATCATTCTATGCTATATTGCCTCCATCATCTGGAGCATTCATGCTATGAACGTACCCCTGCTCAACAAAATACCCTACGAGGAATTCGACTACCAGACCCTTCTGGACACCATCCGGGATTATGCCCAGCCGCGGATGAAGATATCCAGCCTGCTGGCCAAGGGGAGCATCATACGTGTCAAGAAGGGGCTCTACATCTTTGGCGAATCGCAGCGCAAGCGGCCGTTTTGCCGGGAACTGCTTGCCAACCTGATCTATGGCCCGTCGTACGTCTCCCTCGAATATGCCCTGCACTACCACGGACTGACGCCTGAGCGGGTGGAGACCGTGACCTCCGTGACCTGCGGCGGTTCCCGGACCTTTGACACACCGGCAGGCCGGTTTGCCTACCGGAAGATCCCGCTGGAGGCGTTTAGAACCGGCATGGATCGGGTTGAGTTGGACGGTGAGCGCGCTTTTCTGATCGCCATTCCGGAAAAGGCCCTGGCCGACCGGATCGTTACCGACCGCGGCACCGGTATCACGACGCAGAAAGAACTGCTTGACTACCTGCTGGACAACCTCCGCATCGATCCCGCAAGGCTGCGGGGATTGAATCCGGCTCGATTGGCGGAGGTCGCCCTGCGCTATCGCTCCCGCCGGGTAAAACTCCTGGCAGACCTTGTCAGCCGCCTGCGAAAAAGCAATAAGGGAGCCTGATTATGCACGAGGCCATCGCACGCATGCTTGCCAAATACGAACCGAAGAGTACTGATGATTCGGTCCGTGCCCTGCGTGAAATCATCCAGGAGGTGGCGCTGCTGGGGCTCTGGCGCGCCAAGTTCTTTGAACATGCCGCTTTCTATGGCGGCACCGCACTGCGCATCCTCTACGGCCTTGATCGGTTTTCCGAGGACCTGGATTTCTCCCTGCTCGCGCCTGCGGCAGACTTCAATCTGGCCAGATATACCGCGGATCTCGAGGAAGAGTTACTGGCATTCGGCTTCAACGTCCGGGTTGAGATGATCGACAAGGCTGTAGAGTCGGCGGTGCAGTCAGCCTTTCTGAAGGGAAACACCCGCAACGAACTCCTGGTGATCGAGACGGGAGAAGAGATCGCACGCCTGATCCCGGCCGGACAGGTGCTCAAGATAAAGCTCGAAGTCGACACCGATCCACCACCCGGCTTTACCACCCACACGCGCTACCTGCTCAATCCGATCCCCTTCGCCGTGCGCTGTTACACACTCCCCAGCCTATTCGCCGGCAAGCTGCATGCGCTCCTTTTCCGCAAGTGGAAGAACCGGGTCAAGGGGCGTGACTGGTACGATCTTGTCTGGTATGCCGCCAACCATCCGCAGTTGCATCTGAACCACCTTGAACAGCGGATGCGGCAAACCGGCCACTGGAACGGTAACGAGGCGTTGACGCCGGCGGCATTCTCGGGCCTTTTGGGCGAATCGATCAATCGGCTCGATGTAGAACAGGCGCGCCGGGATGTGGCGCCCTTCGTCAAGGACCAGCAGATGCTCTCCATCTGGTCTCACGACTTCTTCCGGGATGTGGCGGGTCGAATACTGCTCGTGGACGACAGCCGGAATCCCTGAAAACGGCGATCCATCAGTTTCATCCCCAGCAAAGGTAAACGTTAAAAAGATTTTCATTGTCGGCCCGGTTTATGGCCTTGATCTGCGCCTCTCTCCTGGTGGCGGAAGAGCGGCAATGGCCGTTTTCAAATTGACCACCCGAACGGTTGCCGTCCCCGAAAGAATTTGGCCCCCGTACCCTCTTTGTGCTGTCGGAACCTTCTTTCAATATCGGTGGTGATCCCGGTGGAGAGGGGAACTGTCCGAACAGAGGATGATGTAAACCTGCCAGCTTGTCGTTTTCAATCATTCCGAATCCCGTATCAAGGCGAAGACACGCGCCAGGTATGCAAATGCTTCGACATAGATGCCATTGGGAGACTTCGATTCCCGTGGCCCCGCGACATTGAGTGTGCCGATGAGCTGTCCTTCTATCCAGCGGACGACATGTTCCGGTTTAACAACCTCCAATACATCCAACTGGACTATCAGACTCGGCTTGCCGTATTTGACCGTGATGTCGTGGGTAAGCCTGGTTCCCTCGGTCAATTCCCCCTTGTTGAGGATCAGTGTTCCATCGGAGTCCTGCACGTTCTTTTCGGTTCGATAGTACGATTCCGGTCTGTCCATTTCGATCATCGGATACTTTTCGGGAATAGTGCCGTCTTCGGCCAATCTACCCTTCGGGCAGTACCCACTAATCGGGAAACCGGCATTAATCGCAGCATCCAGTCCGGCCCGGTCGACGCCGGTCTGTCCTCCTGAAACTACTTTTCTCAGCATTTGAACCCCTAAAACTATTTCTGCCATTTCAGGATCTCAGCCATGACGGCGTCGTCGATGAAGCTCTCCTCGATCGCCTCCCTGGCCAAAGCCTCTTTGCATCTGGCCAGAACCCTGGCTTGCACCTTCCGCCACCGCCGGGATGTTGCTCCAGAGTGCGTTGCGGATCGAGCGCAGTTCCTGCGGGTCGGCCTTCCTGCCATCAGCCCACTCCCGGCAGCGCTGGCAGAGGAGAGCGAGCGTATCCGTCTCCAGCTCCAGGTCGGGCTGGTAATCCCAGACCCTAAGCTCATCCTTGCTCTCGCACCACTCACACTTGAAGCCGGCCCGTTTGCCGATCGATTTGCCGAAGCTGCCGATGGCTTCTTTTCTGTCCTTGTTTTCCTGAAATCCCTTTGCCATTCCCTTCCCTACCCTTTAGCCTGTTCGCAGTTGATTGCGTTACGCAGGATTGTGCTCGGCTTGAAAGTGACGATGCGACGTGATGCGATGGTGATCGTCTCACCGGTCTGGGGGTTGCGGCCCTTGCGGTCATTCTTCTGCTTGACCACGAAACTGCCGAAGCCGGAGATCTTCAGGTTCTCCCCCTGCTCCAGGGTGGATTTCATGATGGAAAATAACGCCTCCATGATTTCGGCTGAATCCCGTTTCGTCAGGCCGGTGCCGGTCATTATTTTTTCAACGATATCTGCCTTGGTCATGTCCTGTTGTCACCTCGTTGTTATGGGTAGTTCAATCGTCTTTATGCAACTATTCAAAAGCTTTTCCCATCTGCCCGCCGATCAGCCCCATCAAGCTACAACAAGAAACGGGCGGATACAATATATGATCGCAGATCCTGAGGAATCAGGATCCCAAA
>JACAAY010000212.1 GCA_013377095.1 Desulfuromonadales bacterium | reverse complement strand
GACGGGCGAAATTCCCCGGGACCGGCTTGGCCCAACCGATGCCCACAAAAAAAATCATCAGGGTACCGATAAGGTCGAGATGTTTGAGCGGGTTCAGCGTCAGTCTGCCAAGCATGCGCGCCGTGGGGTCGCCGAAGCGCCAGGCCACATAGCCGTGGGATACCTCATGGCAGGTAATGGCCAGCATCCCAGGAACAAGCATTACCGAGAGTTTGAGGAGAAAATCGTCCATTTTGTTCCTTCTAATGTTCAAAAAAGGTTACTAAAACTAACAGAGCGCACCTGCAAAGTCAATCGCGTGACCAGCAATGGCGAGGAGCAGGGAATGGTGAGTAGTTACCGACAAATGAGACCAGTTACTTTTCACCATTCGCCACCTCAATCCTGCCCCGCCTCCTTGATGGACAGCGAAATCCGCTTGCGCTGAACATCAGCGGACAGAACCTTGACCCTGACCAGTTGGCCGGCCTTGACCGCATCATGGGGATTCTTTACATACCGGTTAGCCAGGTGACTGATGTGCACCAGACCATCCTGATGAACGCCGATGTCCACAAAGGCTCCAAAAGCGGTAACATTGGTGACAACACCCTGGAGAAGCATGCCTTCCCGCAGATCGCTGATTTCACGGAGATCATCGCGAAAAGCAGCGGTCTGAAACTGGCTGCGTGGATCAAGACCCGGCTTCCTGAGTTCGGCCAGGATATCGTTCAACGTTGGCAGACCGACATCGCCGGAAACATACCGTTTCAGATCAATGCGCGCTATCAGGGTTGGCTCGGCAACCAGCTGCTGCAGAGGAACACCCATATCCGCGGCCATGGACTCTACCAGCTTGTACCGCTCGGGATGCACGGCACTGTTGTCCAACGGGTAACGTCCATCGCGAATACGCAGGAAACCGGCCGCCTGTTCATAAGCCTTGTTGCCCAACCGGGGGACCTTGAGCAACTCCTTGCGAGACGAAAAAGCTCCATTTTCATCACGGTATTTGACAATCGCCTTGGACAGTGAGGACCCCACACCCGATACGTGGGAGAGCAGAGCCCAGGAGGCGGTGTTCAGGTCCACCCCCACATAATTGACGCACGATTCCACCACGCCATCCAGAGCCTTCTTGAGCATGGACTGGTTGACATCATGTTGATACTGCCCCACACCGATGCTCTTGGGATCGATCTTGACCAGTTCTGCCAGGGGATCCTGCAGTCTTCGCCCGATTGAGATCGCGCCACGTATTGTCAGGTCCAGGTCGGGGAACTCCTCGCGGGCGATTTCCGAGGCCGAATAGACACTGGCCCCCGCTTCGCTGACAGACACAACGGGAATGGTGCGCCCGGCAGCGCTCAGGGTTTCCCTGGAAAAAGACTCCATCTCGCGGCCGGCGGTTCCGTTACCGATGGCTATCATTTCAATGTCATGGGATTCACATAAGCGCAACAGCTCCTGGCGCGCCTGGGGAAGCCGTCCCTCTCCGATATGGGGATAAATGGTGGCATGTTCGCAAAACCGTCCGGTTGCATCGATGACAGCCAGCTTTGAACCGGTGCGAAAACCGGGATCGATTCCCAGTACCCGCTTCCCCCCGGCCGGCGGCGCCAGCAGCAGGTTGCGCAAATTTTGGGCAAAAACCGCGATCGCTGCCTCGTCGGCGCGTTCCTTGGATGCCAGGCGCAGTTCCACTTCTATGGATGGGGCAATCAACCGTTTGTAAGCGTCCTGAACCACGGCCTCCAGTAACGGAGTAAAGATACTGGTACCTTTAATCAGGCGTGCCCTGAGTCCGGCCAGAATTTCTTCAACAGGCGCACAGATGGAGAGGTACAGCACCTCCTCCTTCTCCCCCCTGCGCATGGCCAGCATACGATGGGAAGGTACCGCCTTGAGCGGTTCCTGGTAATCGTAATACATCTCGAATTTGGTAACCTGGTCTTTTTTGTCAGAGGCAACCCGCGAGCTGATCACACCCTGCTCTGCGGTCAGGCGACGCACCAGATCACGGGCAACGGCATCATCGGAAAGCCGCTCGGCCAGGATGTGTCCGGCCCCTTCCAATGCCGCAGTTGCGTCAGGCACGTCCCGTTCAGGGCTGACAAAAGGCTCTGCCACGTCATGGAGAGAGCCCGAAACCAGTTCCTGTGCCGCAATGAGATCGGCCAAAGGTTCCAGGCCGCGTTCACGGGCAATGATCGCCTTGGTGCGCCGTTTTGGCTTATAGGGTAGATAGAAATCCTCCAGCTCTGTTTTCTTGCAGGATGTCACTATCAGCTGACGCAGTTCCGGAGTCAGCTTACCCTGTTCCTCAATGGAGTGGAGGATGGTTTGTTTACGATCCTCAAGCTCACAAAAATAGTGGAGTTGTTCCTCCACCTGTCGAATCTGGACTTCATCAAGTTCGCCGGTCAACTCTTTGCGGTAACGGGCGATAAAGGGTACGGTGGCGTCCCCCTGCAATAATGCAACGCAATTTTCCACCTGAAAACGTTTCAGTCCGGTTGTTTCAATGATGTAATCAATAATTTTTACAAATTGTTCGTCTGTCAACTTCATTACGTCTCCCGTGGAATGTGTTTGGGCCGGACAAGTATCAATCTTGCCGAAAAACAACAAAAGGCGGGATAGCTCCCGCCTCGTACTCCTCTATTAACACTCAAATATCAAAAACTTAACTCTTTCAGGAATTCAATTTTTGCACAAACATTTGTCGTTTGATTAGCACATCTCGGATCCTTTCACAAGCATATTTACCCGCTCATAAAGTGACCAGGGTTGTTTAATGACTGCAGATGGAGGTGCCATCCCCAGCCGAATGTATTTTTTCGGGACTCATCTTGCTGACAACCGCTCCGGTGAATTGTCGTACGCTCTTGCTGGAGCGAATGATTGTAAACAAATCGCCCATTGTTCCCGTCTCTTGGGCAAAGTGAGGATATGACTGTTTTTGTGCTCATATCTTAATAATTTGTACCTGGTACAGGATGATTCCAACACATGATTTACAGATTTAAGATGGATGTGAACAGGCAAAGACCTCCCCGTGCGAGGAGGTCTTTGAAAGCTCCGTATTGGCGGACAAGGGGGGAATCCCCGCAAATACGGAAAGCGTGAAATGACTATTCGGTTGGCGGAGTTGTTGCCGATTCATTTTTCTGACATTTCTGATGCATGCTTTTCAGAACCGTCAACTGGGCAGGGGTCAGGATGGCCCGGAATTGCGCACCAACCTTGGCCCGGTTAATATTGAGATCAGCCTGAATTCCTGCAATTTTGGCTGTTTCAACACGGATAGCGGCTTCGTCAATCGTATCGGCATGTATCAATGCCTGAAGATTTTTATGTTCAGCTCTCAGGTTCGCGATAATTGGTTTCACGACATCTCTGTTTCCTTGAAAGATTGTCTTTGCCTGGGCTTTCTGCGCTTCGGTCAGACCGAGTTTCTTTTCAATGTTCCTGAAGTTATGATGCTGATGATGACTGCCATGCTCACCGCCCCATCCTCCATCGTTTGCGTATGCAATTCCGGAAAAAGCTGTTAATGCTGCAACACAAAACAATGCGGCGATTTTTGTCATGTTTCTGTTTTTATTTTCCATTGCTCTGACCTCCGTTGAAATAGTTTTGCGATCTATTGCAAGAGACGGCATTACCCTGAAAAAGGTTACGGTATTTCATGATCAACAATTACGTCATTGTGGATGTATTTATTGGCGAGAAGTAACATCAACCCGTGAGTAGTGGTACACTCTATTCATATCAGTGCAGCAGCCGAAGTTCATGGAGAGTCCTATGAAAAAATTTCTG
>JACAAY010000211.1 GCA_013377095.1 Desulfuromonadales bacterium | reverse complement strand
CTGCGTCCAGATCCCGCAAGCATATCCTGACCCGCTGAAAAGCAATCGACATTTCGGCCACATAGCTGGAAGGGACGGTGACTTTCTCGTAGAGCACTCTGTCCGCATCACCGATGTGCGTGATTTTCGTTATGCCGAAAATGCCGACAACGGCCGTGATCAGTGCCACGAACACAAAGCTGACCATTAACTGCGTACCCAGGTGAAGCGACTGAAACCATTTCATCTTTCCCTCCAAATTTCTCTTGGTATATGTTGCCGCATGACTTTTGACACTGCGATTATTTCAACCGATATGGTTTTACAGCTGATTGAGATCCGATGTGACGACTCCGGTTCTTGCGAGCGGTGTCTGGATGGTTAATGCGGTTCTTTCTCCCTGGATGGATGAAAAACGTATATTGCCGCCCATCTGCCGGATACACTGGTAGATATTTAGCCTCCCGATTTTTCTGTGTTTCGAGGTGATTCCGGAAAAATCATAACCGGCGCCAGGAACTTCAACCACAAGCTGGAGACAGTTTCCTGTCAGACCCATGGAAAGCCGCACCGCACACTCTTTCACATGTCTTGCCACATTGAACAGAATCTCCCGTGCAACATGATACATAATGATAGAAGAAGAAACGTCTTCAAATGACTTCTCATTTCCGTCGTCGGAAAATTCAACCTGCAATCCATTCTCACTCTCCATTCGCAGGCACAGGTATTCCAGCGTGGATTCGAGTCCACTCTCGCTGATAAGTGGCGGAGAGAGTCGGGAATAGAGCGTACGGATTCCGCTGAGCGCCTGATCCAGCAGGTTGCGTACGGTATAAAGCTCTGATAGGCGGTTGTCAGGCTGCTTCTCATCGGAGATAAGGTCAAGGTTGATCCTTGCCAGCAGAATGAGCTGACCGATGTTATCCTTCATCTCCGATGCAATATTGAATTCCTGCAAGGTTTCGGACAGGGGAAGCTCAGCGCTCATTTTGGACAGTTTCTCCAGGTCAGCTCTGAGTGCACATCCCTCCAGAGGGGTCTGTTTCCGCGTGCTCTTCTGATCGCTCCTGCAATCCCGGCAGGAATCGGCATCCTTCATGGTGTATGCTTCCACACTGAGTGGCTGATTTTTAATATAAGGCTGGTTTATGGCATATGTATCCGGTTCATTCGAGTCGGTTTTACGAAGATAAATTTTGCAATCAAATTGGTTGCCGTTACAGTATTTGAGTACGGATGGAATCTTGCGTGAGGTCAAGTTCACACAGTGGCAATCGGGAAACGGGCGTTTGAAAAAGGGACAGAGTTTCTCTGTCGAGGTATCAGAGATTATGTCGGCCTGATCCGGTTTCTCTGTTTTGTTCACGCGACGGCTCCTTGGGCGTAGTGATTGTTAAAGCATACGCTCGTGGTTGCCGAATGCATATTCGGGCATTTTCTGAAATGACTACTCAATTCCTTATGGGATGGATAAGGGAATGCGAAGGGGTTATGGAAAAACAGAAGAATTTGACGGGTGGGGAGTAGAGCTCGTCGACCGGAAAAAGGCTATTGAACCGCGGGATGTGGGCCGCCCGCATCGTCTCTGCATCGTTATGGAGAGATCGCCGTCCAAGGCTCAATGGACGTCAAGCCTTCGCGGAGAGCGTATTTGGTAAGTTCTGCAATGCTGTGCAGGTCAAGTTTTTTCATTATGCTGCTGCGCTGCACCTCGACGGTCTTGGTACTGACTGCGAGCGTGAAAGCAATTTCCTTGGTGTTTTTGCCGTCGGCTATCAGTTGAAGCACTTCCTGCTCGCGCCTGGAAAGCTTTGCGTTGACTGATGATGTGTCGTTGGTCGCGTGTTGCGCGTAATCACTGATGACAAGTTCAGTTATTCTGGAACAGAGATATGAGTCCCCCGAGGCCAGCGTGCGAATCGCTCCGATAAGCTCATCACCGGCGCAATCCTTGATGAGATACCCTTTTGCGCCAGCTTTGAGGCACTCCACCACGCAACTTCTGTCCATAACCATTGAAAGTGCAAGAGTTTTTATGTCAGGATTGGTGGCAACAATACGCCGGGTTGCCTCGATTCCTCCCATTTTCGGCATGGTCAGATCCATGACGATCACATCGGGACAGTAATCCGCTGTTTTCTGAATCGCTTCAACACCGTTGGCCGCTTGCGCCACAACCTCGATATCAGTTGCCTTGGACAGCAAGGCTTTCAAACCTTCGCGCATGATCTTGTGATCATCCACCAGCAGAACTTTAATGCTCATTTTTCCTCCGGCTTTGCAGGGTAGATCTTTTTGATCCCCCACAGGTAATCATTTCAACTGGGCGAAAACAAGATACGCCCCTTATGGATTAGTAATCTGTGAGTGGTACATGGATGGTGGCGCGCGTTCCGCACCCGGCTGCGGATTGGATCAGCAGTTCACCCCCCAGGTGTTTGATCCGCTGCCTGATATTGAAAAGCCCGAATGAGCTGTTCAGAGGAATGTTTGTGTCGGAACCGGGAAGACAGGCAAAGCCGACTCCCTGGTCTTCAACCATGAGCATAAACATATCTGCTTTCCTGCCTGTGGAAAGTCTGGCCTTGCCGGTTCTGGCATGCTTGGCTACATTTATGAGAAGCTCGCGAGCCGATTGAAACACGATAGAACGAAAATCCTCGTCAAGCGATTTTGGACTCCCATCATCGGCAAAATCTACCTGAAGAGAATAATCCGACTCCATCTTTTGGGACAACCATTCCAAAGCCGCTTCAAGCCCAACGCTTCCCAAAAGAGGGGGATTCAACTGCTGGGTCAGGGAACGGAGGTCCTTGATAGTCCGGGCAATGAGATCGTGAATTTCATTATAGGTGTTCTTATAGTTGACGTTTCTGAAGACGCCTGACAGGGAATCCAGTTTTATTTTGCTCAAGAGCAGCTGCTGGCCGACGTGGTCATGGAGCTCTGATGCAATACGGCGGCGCTCCCGCTCTTCAGCCAGAGAAAGATCTATCGCCATGGAAGCGAGTTGCTCCTGTTTTACTCTGAGTATATCCTCTGTGTGCTTGCGCTCAGTGATATTGTGGAAAAAGCCGCTCCAAAGGATGCCGCCATTTGGCTGGGGCTCTGGTGTGGCACGCCCTTCTACCCAGACATCACCCTTGGCAGGGTGCCGTATCCGGAATTCGCAATGCCAGGAAGAGAGTATGTTCGCCGAGTTGGCGATTGACTCCCGCACTCCATTCATATCATCGGGATGAATCCGGGCGTAGGCTTCCGTCATGTCTTCCGCCATATCTTCAGGGCGCAGGCCGTTCACTTCCTCGATGCGCGCGGAAACATACGGCATGCATGAAGTGCCATCCGGTTTAAGGAGAAACGTAAACATGATGCCGGGTGAGGTTTCCGCCAGCCTGGCCAATCTGAATTCTGCCTCCTTGCGTCCACTGATGTTATGGCCGATTGCCAAACAACCGATTATGGCGTCAGCCGCATCTCTCTCCGCAACCACATTAAAGACATGGCTGGAAACCTGCTTGGAATCCTGGCGCGGCCATTCCAAAAGTATCTCGGCTGGAACCCCGGTTTCCATTACCTGCCGCAGTTTTGACTCGTATTCCTTCACCGGTATATTCATGTCGGCCGGCCACTTTTTGTCGAGAGCGGCGTTTTGCGCCAATTCCACCGGAATCCCGGTTTCCCGGGCATAGGTTGGGTTAACGTAGACGCGGCGGCACTCCCGGTCATAACGCGTGATAATGTCCGGCGAGTTTTCCGTCAGAGTGCGGAACTGCTGCTCGCTCTCGCGTAGCGCGGCTTCAATTTGTTTGCGCTCAGTGATGTCGCGCGAAAGCACAATAAAACTGGCATAGGCAGCACCGCGGCCAGGTTTTCTGGAGACGGAAAGTTCGAACCAGCGCATTCCCAGTGTCAGATC
>JACAAY010000210.1 GCA_013377095.1 Desulfuromonadales bacterium | reverse complement strand
CTTCTGGGTGTTGATGTCTGTGCAAAAACCGGCTCCATCGACGGAACCGATCCCCAGGGTCACTATTCCTGGTTTGCTGCCTTCGCACCGGCCAAAAATCCGCGTATTGCCCTGGTTGCGCTGGTCATAAACCAGGCCCGCTGGAAGATCAAGTCATCGCAGGTTGGTGAGCAGGCTCTGGAGGAATTTTTCGAACGATAGGGGCAAACGCACAAATCGCCCCCTTCAGAAAATTTCTGGCATCACCGTTGCAAGTTGTCGGAAGAGAACAACTGGAGATGCAGTTTTCCCGCCACCATTTCGCCATAGGTGAACTGATCCATCCAATCGCCCAGGGAGAGAATGGTGAACGGGGCGCCACCCAGCTCTTCACAGAAGGCCAGGTGAAAATGACCGGTAACCAGGCCGACGCATCCCAGTCCCCTGACTGACCGGGCAAAATCTCTGATAATCCGGTGGTAGTCCCAGCGGGCTGACTTGCACTGGTAGCCGGCCCTGCTGGTATGCTGCAGACGTTCCTTGATGCGCAGCGCCAACGCGGGTGGAAAGTGCCTGACCACCGTTTCCGAGAGTCGATTGCGCAGGATACGGCGTAACATGCGATAACCATGATCAGCCCGGTTTATCTGGTCTCCGTGGCAGAGAAAGAGTCGCTTGCCCTGCACCGCTTGAATGGCAGGACCGGCGTGTATTTCAGCCCCCAGATGTTCCCGGAAAACAGGGCCCAGGTGGAAATCGTGGTTGCCTTCAAAGTAGACCAGCCGACAGCCGCTCCGTTTCAACGACAGCAGCGCATCCAAGAGAACGTCATACTGTCGGAATGGCTGTGACGGAAAGCCGACCCAGAAGTCAAGCAGATCACCCATGATAAACAGCGTCTCCGTGTTTCCTTCCAGACTGTGCAGGAAGCGGAGCAGCACGCGGTAGTTGTGGTCGTCCGGTAACGACAGGTGGGCATCGGCAAGAAATATTGTACGCATAATGCGGGGATTGTGCTGTCACTCTCCGTAGAAGTCAACAAGGAATAGAGGTCTGATACCATGGCATTTGTGCACAACGTTGAAATTGTCTGGGATGAACTGATTGATGCTTTTAGCAGCGGCCAGGGCAACCGTGTCTATTTTTTGGACAACCATACCGGTGAAATTTTCTTTGTTCCCACATCCCTCGAGGATGAGGAGTTCTGGCGACAGATGGAAAGCAATCGGGAGCGATTTCTTGAAATCCCCCGTTTTGATTACAGTGTAGAACGTCAGATCATGAACGGCTTTATCGGTGCCGTTGAAGACACCGGACTCAAAAAAATCCTGGGCAGTTCCATCAACGGCAGAAAAGCATTCGGCAACATCAACGACATCCTTTCGTTTTTCCCCGAAGAGCATGCTCGTCTCAAGGAGATCAAGGACGATTTTCTCACCAGCAGAGTCAAACAGTGGCTGGAAGTCAACAACCTGTTTACCATCGATAGCATTTCCACCAGCTTCTCGAGCATCTGACGCGGGGACAAGGTGAGCCCCTCACTCCATGGTGTACACCGCAGTGACTACGGCAAACTGATCGCCGCAATTCTGTTGCTGTGCCTCGTGGCAGCCTCGGGCTACGCGCTGCAACACACCATCTCGTGTTTTCTGCTCTCCTGGGTCATCGCCTACCTGCTGGACCCGCTGCTGATGCGTGCCGAACAGCACGCTATCAAGCGTATGCGCGCCCTGGTGCTGCTGTACGGCGTTATCGGCGTTCTCAGCATCTTTTTCATCGCCATTATCGTCCCCAAACTCACCATGGGGTGGGACGGTTTTGTTCGTGATCTGCCCGTATATATCCAGAAGATAAAACAGATCGCCCTGGGATGGAAAACACGGGTTCCGGTCCGCTACGGCTCGGAAGAGATCCAGTGGTTGATCGACAAGGCCTTGGATAATGTGGACACGGCCGCCCAGCAAGCAGGTGTGATGGCCTATTCCTTCAGCAGCAAGATTTTCTTCAACATCTTCAATATACTGCTCTCCCCGATCCTGGTCTTCTTCATGCTGTACTACAAGCGGACCATCATAGACACCCTGAAAACCTTGCTGCCCGCACAGCACAGCGCCATCATCATCGACATCGGACTTGAGGTCAACAGCAGCATCGGCGGTTACCTGCGCGGCCAGGTGATCGTCTCGATCATTGTGGCGATTCTGTCAACAGTTGCGCTCCTTATCCTGGATGTTCCCCATCCCATTTTCTGCGGCATCTTTGCAGGAGCTGCCTCGATCCTCCCCTTCATCGGCATCCTGATCGCCATACTTCCGGCCCTGTTCTTTACCTGGTTCAAATACCAGACCATTACCGCTCTCACCCAGACCGGCATTGCCTTCGGCGCAATCTACTTTCTGGAGGGGTATATCATCAAGCCTTTGATATTCAAGGAAGCCATGAACATCAACCCGCTGATGACCATCATCATGGTCATGGCCTTGGGTGAATTGCTCGGCTTCTGGGGCATCCTGCTGGCTCTGCCAATCGCTGCCGCCATCAGGATCACCTGGGATCACGTCATCAGGGGTGATTTCAAGCATTAACACATCCAGTTGCACACAGAAACAATTTATGACCAAGACCATTTTGAGCATAACCGGAATGTCATGCGCCAGCTGCGCCCTTCGGATCGAGAAAGCAATCTCCGCGCTGGACGGTGTCTCGTCGGCTGTTGTCAACTTTGCCACCGAAGAGCTGCTCCTCACCCATGACGAAAGCGTTATCTCCCTAGCGGAAATCTCCCATAAGGTCGAGAATCTGGGCTATGGCGTCGCCAGCCCCACTCCCGACGGAGAACTGACCTTCGGTGTCCGCGGGCTGCACTGCGCATCCTGCGTCAACAGGCTGGAATCAAAGCTCCAGAAAGATCCGGCCATGGCTGCTGCCGTGGTCAATTTGGCTACCGAGACCGCTTTTGTCCGCTTTGACCCGCACCAGCTCGACATAAAAGCCATTTTTGGCATGGTCCAGGAAGCGGGCTATACCCCCTATGAGCTGCGCAGTGACGACACAACCGGCAGCAACGATCTCCGTTCCCAACGCAACTGGCTGATCTTCTCATTGCTTGCATCGCTGCCGATCATGCTCACCATGGACATGCATCACAACCGGGCAGTGATGCAGCTCAACTGGCTGCTGGCGACAGTCGTGCAGTTTTCCGCCGGTCTGATCTTCTACCGCGGTGCCTGGGCAGCCATAAAGAACCGTAGCGCCACCATGGATGTCCTGGTGGCGCTGGGCACGTCGGCGGCCTATTTCTATTCCCTGCTGGCCTATGCCGGCCTGCTCGGGCCCGGACGGGAAGTCTTCTTCGAAACCTCAGCCATGCTGATCGCCTTTATTCGGCTCGGCAAATACCTGGAAGTCCGCGCGCGGGGCAAAGCCGGAGAAGCACTGAAAAAGCTGCTCCATCTGCAAAGCGACAAGGCTTGTCTGGTGACCGAGGAGGGGGAACAGGTTGTACCAGCCTCCCTGGTCAGGATCGGGGACCTGGTGCTGGTACGTCCCGGCGAGACCATCCCGGTGGATGGTGAGGTCGTTGATGGCAGCGGCGCGGTTGACGAATCCATGGTCACCGGAGAATCCCTGCCGGTGCTGAAAAAAACCGGCGACAGCGTCACCGGCGCCACCATCAACAAAAGCGGCCTGCTGCGCGTGCGCGCCACCCGCATCGGCGAGGACACCCTGCTCTCCCAGATCGTTCGCATGGTCCGTGAAGCCCAGGCGGACAAAGCCCCCATCCAGCGTTTTGCCGATGCTGTTTCCAGCTGGTTTGTACCAGCGGTCATCATCCTGGCCCTGATCACCTTTTTCATCTGGTTCTTTCCCCTGCATGCCCCCTTCCTGACCGCCTTCAAATTTTCCATCTCCGTGATTGTGATCGCCTGCCCCTGCGC
>JACAAY010000021.1 GCA_013377095.1 Desulfuromonadales bacterium | reverse complement strand
AGCCTTTTCAAGTCTCACCGGCAGAGCCGGTGGTTTACTGAAAGACATCAATTAACTCGGCTGAAATCGTCTCCTCTGCGTCATGGCTTGTGCCTGCTGACCGCGCCTCGACACCCGGAAAGGTTGAAAAGACAGCTTCGGCTGTTGGGCTGCGCAGGCGATTCCGGCTGCAGACAAATAAGAGTTTCATATCAGTCCGATTTTTCTTATGTACTTATCACAACGGGCATAGGGCAAACGCTGGAAACAATCAGGTAAATCATGGAGGACTCTATTGAAACTTACTTGCAATCCACACGTTCCAGTTGTTGTTTTTTATTCTCCCAGCGATAGCAAGTTGGAAGCATGTGGTCTCCAGACTTAGAGTATATGTTCAACAATCCCTCACCTTTCGAATTAACACTCCACTCGATGTCTTCGCCCAATCCCTCTCCAACTTTTACCGGTCCATTTTTTGCGTCAAGTCCGTAAAACTCAACTTGTTCGGCTAAAGCGCCATAGCGGTATGACAGCGCAAGAACAGGATGCTGCCCATATCGCCAACTGGTAAGTCGCAGCAAGCCAGGTTCATAACTGTCCAGTTTTTCCTTCAACCAGAGGATGGTTACTCCATTCCGCGTTTTTTTCATCAGCGCCAATACGGTCGACATCCCGTGTTTCGAATGTTTACCCCAGGTAGCCCAACGCAGTTGATGATCCGCATCTGAATCCACGCCAATGACATGCAATCCACTGGTCGAGAAAGCTTCCTCTGCCACAATTCGAGGCAAAGTAGCTGACTGTCCACCAGCTGAGAGTGGTTCGAGCACCGCAACACAGAAACAGCATACGAGTCCCAGTTGAAATAGCAGCTCTCTCATATGCTTTCTCCCCGATGATCCAGCGATTCCGTCAGTCATGTGATAAACACAACGAAACAAGTACCCTTCAATAAAAAACGCCGCCCAAGCCATTGATTCGACTCGGAGCGGCGCTGTTTCACATTCTGACGCTAACTTTCCCACTGACATCTCCCGAGCAGCTATACAATGTCGCTAATGTACACAACACGGGATACGTGGTCAATTTTTCTTATAATTTCGATTAGTAAACTTCTGTACTCAGAAACTTTACTTCACGCTCCCCCCGCTTTCAGCGCTCGATGTTGAAATAGCGCGCCTGCTGGTGATGGAAGACCAGCGCTGAGACGCTGGCCTCCGGATCCATCATCTGCCCCTCGGTCAGCTGCATGCCGATACTGGCCGGCTTGAGCAGGGCAAAGATTTTCTCCTGGTCGCTCATTTCCGGGCAGCAGCTGTAGCCGGGTGAAACCCGGATTCCGCGATAGGTACCGTGCAGCACATCAGCCATCGACAGATCCGGGGAGTCGCTGATACCCCAGGCGTCACGGATGCGCTTGTGGGTGTACTCGGCGGTAGCCTCGGCCAGTTCAAGCGCCAGGGCCTGCAGCACGTGGGACTTCAGGTACTCCCCCTCCCCTTTCCAGCGTTCGGACTGCTCACGAACCCCCTCGCCGGCGGTGGTCACCAGCAGGGCCACGCTGTCCCGCTCGCTTGAGCTGAGCGGTCGCACGAAATCCGCCAGACAGAGAAACTCATTCACCGGTTGGCGCGGAAAGCTGAAACGCATCAGCTCCAATGTGGAATTGTGCGGGTCGAAGATCACCAGATCATTGCCATCCCCGGCGGCCGGAAAGAAACGGTATAATGCCTTGGGATGGATCAGCGCTTCCCGGCGCAGCAGAGCGATGATCTCCTCCACCGTATCCCGCAGACGTACGGCCTTTTCATCCCCCGCCTCCAGCAGTCTGTCCACCGTGCCCTTCAGCCCCAGGTATTTGCCGTAGAGCATCTGACGACTGATATAGGGCAGCACGTGGTCAAGTGGAATGGTCTTCAGGATATGCTCCGCAAAATCGGGCGCAATCGCCAGGGGAAGATCGGTGGCAATTGCGGAACGCACGGTGGTCTGGAGCGGTGTGGTTGGCGCCTGCCGGCTGGTCGATTCACTGCGGGCCAGTTCCTGACGTTCGGCCAGATCCCGCAGCAGTGCCGGGCGTTTGGCGTCATCGGCCAGACGGTTGGCCAGATCCAGTGCATCCATGGCATCCTTTGCGTACAACACCGGACCAGCCGACTCCCCGGCAATGCGCGTATCGGCAAAACGGCGGGTCAGGGCAGCGCCCCCCACCATCAGCGGCAGATCGATACCGGCCGCCTTCAGATCGGCGGCGGTAACCACCATCTGCTGGGCACTTTTGACCAACAGCCCGGACAGGGCGATGAAATCCGGCTTTTCACGCCGGGCTGCGGCGATCAGCTCCTCGGGCGGCACCTTGATCCCCAGGTTGATCACCCGGAAACCGTTGTTGCCGAGGATGATTTCAACCAGATTCTTGCCGATGTCATGCACATCCCCCTTGACCGTGGCCAAAAGCAGCGTGGCCTTGGTGGCGCTGTCGCTTTTCTCCAGATGCGGTTCCAGATGGGCCACGGCGCTTTTCATCGATTCCGCCGACTGGAGCACCTCGGCCACGATCAGCTGGTTGTCGTTGAACAACCGCCCAACCTCGGCCATGCCGGCCATCAGCGCTCCATTGATGATGTCCAACGGTGTGTCGCCCCGGCCCAGGGCCGCATCCAGATCAGTGGTCAAACCTTCCTTGCTCCCCTCGATGATGTAACGGGCCAGACGTTCGTCCAGCGGCAAGGTTGCGGAGGGTGCCCGGACAACCGCTTTCCGGTCGCGAAAATGTGCGGCAAAGGCGGCTACCGGATCACTGCCGCGCCAGAAGATCAGATCCTCGGCCAGACGCAGTTCCTCAGGAGAGATACCGGCGAAACGCTCCAGCTTCTCGGTGTTAACGATGGCGTAGGTCAGGCCGGCCTTGACGCAGTGGTGCAGAAAGACCGAGTTCAGTACCTCGCGCCCGGCCTGGGGCAGACCGAAGGAGACATTGGAGATTCCCAGGATGGTGCTGCTGCGGGGAAAGGCATCGGCAATCAGCCGCACCCCGGCGATGGTTTCCTCGGCCGAACCGATGTAATTCCGGTCACCGGTTCCCACCGGAAAGACCAGCGGGTCGAAGATCAGGTCCTCGGAACGCAAACCGTAGCGATTGACCAGCAGGTCGTGTGAGCGCCGGGCAATCTCCAGCTTGCGCTGACGGGTAATGGCCATGCCCTGCTGTTTGTCCTCATCGATGCATCCCACCACCACGGCTCCGCCGTAACGGTGCAGCAGCGGAGCCACCTTGGAAAAGCGCTCCTCTCCATCCTCCAGATTGATTGAGTTGAGGATCGATTTACCCTGCAAACGCTGCAGTGCCAGCTCCATCACCCGGGCATCAGTGCTGTCGATCATGATCGGCGCGCGCACCTTGCGCGGCAGGAAGCGCAGCAGCTGTTCCATATCGTCCAGTTCATTCCGGTCCGGATTAGCCACGCAGACATCGATCACCTGGGCTCCTCCCCTGACCTGGGCGCGGGCGATCTCGCTCCCCTCTTCGAACCGTTCATCGGCGATCAGGTTCTTGAACTTGCGCGAGCCGATCACATTGGTCCGTTCCCCCACCAGCACCGGCCGGCTATCCTCCTCCACGAAAAGCGCTTCGATCCCGGTCACGACCCGCTGGCGCTCGATTTGCGGACGGCGGGGCTGTTTCCCCTCCACCAGCCTGGCAATGGCGGCGATATGCTCCGGTGTGGTACCACAACAGCCGCCCACCATATTCAGCCAGCCCTCATCCACGAAGCGCGCCAGCTTGTGGGCCAGGGAGGCGGGCGTTTCGGCGTATTGACCATGCTCGTCCGGCAGGCCGGCGTTGGGATAGACCGAGACATGGCAGGTGGCCAGTTGCGCAAGCACCCGCAGGTGATCGGTCATGAACTCCGGGCCGGTGGCGCAGTTGAGCCCGATGCTGATCATGCCCAGATGGTCTTCCAGGTGGGCCAGGCTGGTGTAGAAAGCATCGACCCCCTGGCCGGCCAACATGGTGCCGGTCGCTTCTATGGTACCGGAGATCATCAGCGGAACCCGGCGCCCCTGCTCCCCAAACGCCAGGCGGATACCCTCTGCCGCGGCCTTGAGATTGAGGGTGTCCTGGGCCGTTTCCAGCAACAGCAGGTCAACGCCGCCGGCCAGAAGACCCAGAGCCTGGAGTCGGAAAGCCGTCACCAGCTGTTGAAAGGTCACGCCACCGGTAACCGAGATGGTGCGGGTGGTGGGCCCCATGGAGCCGGCCACCCAGCGCGGTCTGGCGGGTGTGACAAGAGCGTCGCAGGCCTGCCGCGCGATCCCGGCAGCCCGGCAATTGATCTCGTGTACCTGGTCTTCCAGCCCGTATTCGGCCAGGACAAAATCCGTGGCGCCGAACGTATCGGTCGAGATGATATCGGCGCCGGCCTCCAGGTAGTCACGATGGATCCGCAAGATTACCTCGGGGCGGGTCAACACCAGCTGTTCGTTGCACCCCTCAAAGGATGGCCCGCCAAAGTCGTCGGCGCTCAGATTCCGCGCCTGGATCTGGGTACCCATGGCACCATCCATAACCAGGATTCTCTGGCTCAGGGCGGTGATCAAAGAATTGTTCATACAGAGTATTCCTTGTGTCTGCGCCGATGGCTATCGGCAGAATGTGAGGAAAAACAAGCAGAAAGCATAAAAAAGGACATTCTATAGTCCCCTGTCTCAACGGTTTTGCAGGGTAGTGGTGAAGTCCACTGCCCCTGTTTGTTATGCCATGGCACATAAACACCTTGACAAGACGCATAATGTGCGCTCAGGAGGTGCGCTATGCAGAAAACCCGAAGCAACCTTACAATTGATTCAGAGCCAATTGACTTTATCAAGAAACATGCGGAAACCCGACATACAACAGTTTCAGAGGTATTTACCCAATTTGCTCTAAAGCTAAAACAGTTCCTATCATGTTCCTCTGCCGTTCGATCTGTCGAAAAAAGGGTGATGATTCCAAATTCAGGGCACCAGAAAGAGCTCTTGACAGACCGAGCATTGAGACACGATATCCTGATGTCCTCCGCTCACTCCCTGTCAGCGCGTCCAAACATCCCATTGCCCCTATCGTATGGCCAAACCATCCACCGCCAGGCTCCCGGAAACCACGGACAAAGCCCCCACCAGCCCGGTGTGTGTGCCGATTCTGGCGCTGTAGGCGGCGTTATAACCACCGATCAGAATGATGGCCTTTCCTTTATCCATACTCAGGCTTTCCGTTAGATCCGTATTCAGGGTCAGTATGGTTGAGGCATCCGTCGATGAAGCAGCGACATAGGCCTCATTCAGCGTGGCGTAACCGTTTGCGCCGATCTTTGCCCGGGGAGCGGCAATAAAGCTGGCGTTGACAATCCTGTCGCCGGTCATGGAGGCACTGCAATCGGCTCCGGACGGAATACAGTCGCCACTCCAGCCGCTAAAGGAGGAGAGATTGTCCGGCGCCGCCGAAAGAACGACCTGTGAGTTGTAGGGCCAGGTTCCCATGCCGCTCGGACCGAACCAGGTCAGGGCGCCGTTGTTGGGAGTGATGCTGCCGTTGCCGTTACCGGTTTTCGTAACCATCAGGGTGAAGCTGGCCAGGTTGGCGCTGCACTGGCTGTCTGTCCCGCCGTTTGTCCCCCGGCACTCCCAACTCCATGGTCCCAGGCCGCTAACGGTTGTCGGGTTGCCGGCCGAGCAGAGATTTGCCACCGGTGCGCTGGTAAAGGAGCCGTTGTCGGAGCTGCCGCAGACGCCGTTGACCGGTACCGGCGGTATGTACTCGAAGGCGCCGATATCGGGCGCACTGCCGCTGTATGTATCATTGACGCCGGGGATGATCACACCCTGGTCGATAAGGAGACTGGCTCCGGCAAGAGAGTAGTCGCCTGACGCCGGACTGGAGAATCCTGGCACAAGGTTGAGGCCGTGCTGTTCCTGGTCAGTGGCGATTCGCAATTCATCGAGGGTGTGCAGGTGGCGGTAGGTGAGACCATCCCACCAGACCAGCTCTCCGGCTTGGGTGGTGTACAGGTCATCATAGTCCAGATCCAGAGGCTGATCAGGGTTGGCGTTATTGAGGGCGTAATCAGTGCCCGACCAGATGTTGTTGCGCCCCTGGATCAGCTTCCAGCTGCCGGGCGACTTGATGTCCAGGCCGGAACTGCCCGGAAGGACCGCATCGGCAGTGTTGTGGAAGAGAAATATCGGACCGGACTGGCCGAACCCGCTGTTGAACTTGAAGGGGCTGCCGGGGTAGTCGTTGTTCCCCGCGCCGGTGCGGTAGATCAGGTTACGGAGAGCATACACCGGGCCGGTGTAAACCGGCGCCAGGGAGATGCCCACCAGCACATCGTGAAACCTGTTCCCCCAGATGCGCACGTTGCTGCACTGGCCATCGGTTTCCATGCCATCGTCACCAGTATTGTAGACCAGGTTGTCATGGACGTCGGTCTCGTTGGTTATCCCGGCGGTCGCATCGGGACAGACACCCAAGCCGTCGAAATAGTCGTGGAAGCTGTTGCGGCGGATGACCGTCCCCCGCCCGGTCATGGGTTCGTACATGCGGATGCCGCCCGTCTCCAGTTCGCTGCCCCCCTTGACCGCATTCCAGGGCCAGTCAAAGTCGGTATCGTAAAAGGTGTTGTCCTGAAAAACGTTGCGGTGCGAGTCGCGCTTGAGCCCGATGCCCAGGTCGTTGATGGCAAAGGTGCAGTCCTGCACCAGGTTGTCGCTGGCGTTGTTGAAATAGAGCGCCTTGGCATAGCTGCCCAGACCGTAATGACGGAAGGTCAGGTTTGAAATAACGATAGAGTTCTGCTCAATCGTCAAGGCGGAGTTGAAGCGGGAAACGAGCAGCGTGTGCTGGTTGGGATCGGCGTTTCCCGCCAACCGGAGGTAGACCGTTGTGCCGTCGGCGTAAAATCCTGGAACGCCCCAGACGAGGTTCTGCAGATCGGCCAGACTCAGGTAGGGGTAGAGCCTCTGGCCATCAACCATAACCAGATGGGGATCAGCAGCGTTGACCGTGGCGCGGTACACCCCTCCCCCCTGGCTGGCCCAGCTAAAAACAGCCGGATCGGAGCCATCCAGTACCGCGTTTTCCCCCTGAAAGCCACGGATGACGATGGGCGCACCCGACGCACCGGATCGAGACAGTGACAGATCACCCTGGTAATAGATGCCACCACGCAGGACGACCTCCTGGCCGGCCTGAACCCTGCTCAGGGCCGTGGTCAAGGTACAGGGGGATGTAGAGGAGCAGGCTGTCCCGCTTCCCGCTGAACCGGCATAGATGGACAGGGCAGAAGCGGGAATGCTGATCTCGGCACGGGTCGCCGCGGTTCCGTTGACGCTGGTATTGTTCAGCGGCGCACCATCCGGGTCGCTGAAGCTGACGCGAACATCATAGGAGGTCCCCGGGGAGAGGTTGAAGAGGCTGCCGACAAAACGACCAGGAGCAACCCGGGAGAGCGGCAGCCCCTGCCGGTAGTTGCCGCTGCCCACGACACGGTAGGAAAGAGCTGCCGCGGCATCCTGGTCGGAATCTTCACCAGCGGTTAACGTGACGATAACCCCCATGGCCTGAAAGGTGCCGTAGAGTTCCATAACAGCCTCGGCCCTCAAAAGGGCAGGCTGAGCAAGCAGGAGAGCCACCACAAGACCGTTGATCAGTACAATTCGTCCGGTATTCATGGAAAGATCCTTTTTAATTCACTGTATCCACTACGGCACTCTCTTCCGAAGTTGCCTGGAGGGGATTGACGAATCGCTCCAACCTGTCCATCTCTTTATTCAGGCAATCGGGACAATACCCATGGCTGAAATCCAGATCCCAGTTTCTCTTGAAATATGCTTCAACCCGTATCCAGGTTTCCTTGCTGTTCCTAACCTTACCGCACAAGGAACACATGGATATCATACGATAGAGTTCGGCGATCTCATTAATGTCCTCGATGTTCAGCAACACGAGCTGCCGGTCCTGAAACAGAAAGGGTGAAGCGGTAATCAGGGCGTAGATCTCTACCGCTTTCGCATCACGAAGAAGCTCTATCCGTGCGCGACGACGAACAACGCGCCCCCCCTGAAAGGCTTCTGTAACGGTGTTCCGTATCATGCAGTTCGAACAGAATGGGGCTCTGCCGCACCCCTCAACTACGTCCTCCGAATGAAGACAATGCAACACATCTCCTGCTCGCCGTTTCAGGACGGAATTCCCCTCAGTGAGAAAGAGTACGGAGGCCGCCGCATTGTATTCCAGGATCCTGACATCCTGATCGACCACAAAAACCAGTGAGGGCAGTGCATCAAACACCGCTTTTAGCATGGCACTTTCCGTGTGTTCAGTCATACCGAAACCCTCCGGGGGCAGGTTGAAATACAAAAAAGGCATTAAAAGCATACTCCTCCATGCAGATATTTTCCAGCGACCGAATTCAGAATGATGACTTTTTCATTTTCCCATCTCACCCGTCGTACCGACACCGGACATCATGGTATAGTATCAATCAAGAGACACGTATTCCCGGAGGCTGGCCATGCAAGACATCTATGTGGTTGAAGCGCTGCGGACTCCATTCGGCTCCCTGGGTGGCATGTTTGCTGACCGGGATGCGCCGCAACTGGCTGCATCGGTCATCAGGGGGCTGCTGGAGAAATGCTGCCTCGCCCAAGCGGCAGTTGATGAGGTGATTATCGGCCAGGTTCTCTCCGGCGGCTGCGGCCAGGCGCCCGCTCGCCAGGCCATGCGACAGGCCGCTCTTCCCGACAGCGTCCACGCCCTGACCATCAACAAGGTCTGCGGCAGCGGACTCAAGGCCGTT
The DNA here is from genome assembly GCA_013377095.1 of Desulfuromonadales bacterium. GTDB lineage: Bacteria > Desulfobacterota > Desulfuromonadia > Geobacterales > Pseudopelobacteraceae > Pseudopelobacter. Next base: position 46,684 of record JACAAY010000021.1, on the reverse strand, counting down.
CTGCTGGGAGCGGACGCCATCCGGCTGGGCAACTCCCGGGTCGTGATCGCCGGTGGCATGGAAAGCATGTCCAATGCGCCCTATGCACTGAAAAAGGCCCGCAATGGCTACCGCCTGGGACATGGCCAGATCCATGACCTGATGATCCTGGACGGCCTCCAGGACCCGGACAGCGGCTCGCACATGGGAGAAATCGGCGAACAGAGCGCCAGCCGCAACAACATCAGCCGCCATGATCAGGACGAGTATGCGCTGCGTTCCTATTGCCTGGCCCGGACAGCGGTCACGGATGGCGTCTTACTACCGGAAATCGTTGCCATGCAGCAACAGACCAGGGGAGAAACACGGTTGGTTGATTCTGACGAAGAGCCCTTCCGGGCTGATCCGTCCAGACTGGCCACCCTCAAACCGGCCTTCCACGAGGGGGGTACCATTACAGCCGGAAACGCCTCCACCATCAATGACGGAGCGTCCCTGGCGCTGCTGACCGACAGGATCGGGCTGAAAACACTGGGCCTGGAACCCCGGGCCCGGCTGGTGGCCAGCGCCTGCGAGAGCTGCCACCCGGATCACTTTCCCGAAGCGCCGGTGGCAGCGATACACAAGGTCTGCCAGAAGGCCGGGCTCAGACTGAATGACATGGATCTGATTGAAATCAACGAGGCCTTTGCCTGTGTGGTGCTGCATGCCATCAGGACCCTGCAGCTGGACCCCGAGCGGGTCAACGTCAACGGCGGCGCCATTGCCATCGGCCACCCCATCGGCGCCAGTGGCGGACGGCTGGTGGCAACAATCATCCGCGAACTGCACCGCAGACAGGCGCGCTATGGCCTGGTATCGCTCTGCATCGGCGGCGGCGAGGCGCTGGCGGCAATCTTTGAACGTATGTAAGGAACTACCATGATAAAAACCATCGGAGTACTAGGCGCAGGACAGATGGGCAGCGGCATCGCCCAGCTGTTTGCGCAGTTCAATTATGATGTCATACTTTGCGATGAAAACGAGGCGCAGCTGTTTAAGGCACACACCAGAATTCACGCCAACCTGGAACGACAGGCGCTCAAGGGCAACATTGAGAACAGCCGCATCAATCAGATTGAAAAACATATCAGAACAACCCGGCAGCTGAGCGAGCTGGCTGCGGCGGATTTCATCGTGGAGGCGGTCAGCGAACAGGAACAGCTCAAGTTCGAGCTGTTCGCCAAGCTGGATACCATCATCCGGCCGGAGGTGATCCTGGCCTCCAACACCTCCTCAATCTCCATCACCAGGATCGCGTCGGTCACCAAACGGCCGGAGCGGGTGATCGGCATGCATTTCATGAACCCGGCCCCGGTCATGGAACTGGTGGAGCTGATCCGCGGACAGGCCACCAGCGAAGGAACATTTACCACCACGCAGGCAGTGGCTGAAGCCCTCGGGAAACAGACGGCGGTATCACAGGATTATCCCGGTTTCATCGTCAACCGGATTCTGATCCCCATGATCAACGAGGCGATTTTTGCCCTTTTCGAAGGGGTTGCCACAGCCGAGGACATCGACAAGGGCATCAAGCTGGGCACCAACCAGCCCATGGGGCCGCTGGCCCTGGCTGACCTGATCGGCCTGGACACGGTGCTGGCCATTGCCGGGGTGCTGTACAGCGGTTTCAAGGATCCCAAGTATCGTCCCTGCCCGCTGCTGGTCAGGATGGTCAATGCCGGCCAACTGGGGAAGAAATCGGGGCAGGGATTTTACCGCTACGAAAAGGCAGGATAGCGTAAGGCAGCCTTTGAAACATATGCGTATCATCCAGAACAAATACTCGGCGAAAAGCAGAAACCTCTGTTCTCACACGGAGGCACGAAGAACACGAAGGGACATAAAAAAACATGGAGTAAAACTTTAACCCAAGAACAAAAATACCATTTTAAACTGTTAGTTGCCTCGACTGTTTTTTCTTTCTTCGTGCCTTCGTGGCTTTGTGTGAGAACCGGTTGCAGGTTGTAGCTCTGATCCACACCTGACTCGACGTGAGATATTAATTGGATTTTCAGGGAGAAACCATGAACTTTGAACTTTCTGAAGAACAGAAACAATTCCAGCAGACCGTGAAGGAATTCGTCGAAAGGGAATTGAAGCCGGGCGCAGGGCAGCGCGATAAAAACGGTGAGTTCCCCTGGACGGAAATCAGGAAGCTGCAGCGCATGGGGCTGTTCGGCCTGATCTTCCCCACGGAGTACGGCGGAGGCGGGCGGGACTTCACCACCTATACGGTTGCGGTGGAGGAACTGGCCAGGGCCGATGCCTCGGTGGCCATTACACTGCTGGCCCACACGCTCAGCGCCGGCCATATCAATGCCTTTGGGTCGGAACAGCAGAAACGGGAATTCCTGGCGCCCCTCGTATCCGGCGAAAAGCTGGGGGCCTGGGCTCTAACCGAACCGGGCGCGGGGAGCGATGCCGGAGGAATCACCACCTGTGCGGTGCGTGATAAGGATGGCTGGCGGCTGACGGGCAACAAGTTCTTCATCACCAACGGCTCCCAGGCCCAGACCCTGGTGGTGATGGCTTCCAGCGACCCATCACAGGGAGCGGGAGGCATCTCGGCCTTTGTCGTGGATGGTGAGACAACCGGACTGACCAGGGGCAAGAATCTGGAAAAACTCGGCTTCCGCTCCAGTGACACGGTGGGGCTGATGCTCAGGGATGTGCGGCTGCCCCATGAACGGCTGCTTGGCGAAGTTAACAGGGGCTTTTCCCAGGCCATGCAGATTCTGGCCGCCGGCAGGATCGGGGTAGCTGCCATGGCGGTCGGCATCACCCAGGCCTGCCTGGACGAGAGCATCGCCTATGCCCGGAAACGCCAGGCCTTCGGACATCCCATCGCCGAGTTCCAGGCCATCCAGTGGATGCTGGCCGACATGGCCACCGAACTGGACGCATCCCGGTTGCTGGTGCGGCGCGCCGCAGCCCTTAAAGACCAGGGACGTGGCTATGCCTGCGAAGCCAGCATGGCCAAGCTGTATGCCTCGGAATGCGCCACACGCTCCGCGCTGAAGGCGATTCAGATCCACGGCGGCTACGGCTACACCCGGGCCTTCCCGGTGGAGCGCTACCTGCGGGAGGCCAAGCTGTGCGAGATTGGTGAGGGAACGTCGGAAATCCAGCGCATGCTGATTGCCAGGGAAATGATAAAAACTGTTCAAAGTTCGTAGTTCAAGGTTCGAGGTTTATAACCCAGAACCTTGAACCAAGAACTTTGAACCTTGAACAATCTTTTAAGGAGAAACTATGCGACCGGTCTATATGATTTCAGGCGGCATCACCAAATTCGCCAAGGCCCATCCCGACCGGGATTTCCGGCTGATGGTCAAGGAGGCCTTCGACTACGCCCTGCTGGATCTGCCTGCCCTGACACGGGCTGAGATCGATGGGAGCGTCTGTTCCTATTTCTCTGACCATTTCACCCGCCAGGTCATGGCCGGGGCCATGGTTCAGGACTATCTGGGACTCTGCCCCAAACCATCCCGCCGGGTGGAGGGGGGCGGTTCAACCGGGGGGCTGTGCTTCCAGTCGGCCTGGGAGTCGGTGGCCTCGGGCCGCATGGAGGTCTGCCTGGCCATGGGCTTCGAGACCATGAGCCGGGTCAACACCTGGAAAGGGAACGAGTTCATTGCCCTGGCCTCGGATACCAACTTCGACTACCCGGTGGGTGGTTTCTACAGCGGCTATTACGCCATGATGGTGCGGCGCCACATGCACGAGTTCGGCACCACCGTGGAGCAGATGGCCAGGGTGGCTGTCAAGAACCACGCCAATGCTCTGCACAACCCCTATGCCCAGAGTCCGGCCCGGCTTTCCGTAGCGGATGTGCGCTCCGCCCCCATGGTGGCCACGCCGCTAACCCTGCTGGATATCTGCCAGATGTCCGACGGCGCGGCAGTGGCAATCCTGGCGTCGGAGGAGATGGCGCAGCGGCTCTGTTCCAACCCGGTGCGGATCAGCGGTGTCGGCTGCGGCACCGACAGCATGCGCATGACCGACCGCCCCCATGGCAGGGTACTCCTCCTGCCGCACGAGTCCGAGGAGGAGTACCGGGACCTCAAGTACCCCGGTGTGCACTCCTTCCGCGGCGGTCGCAGCGCCGCTGCCCAGGCCTACCGCATGGCCGGCATCACCAACCCGGCCGAGGAGTTGGATTTCATTGAGCTGCACGACGCCTATACCTCGTCCGAGATCCAGACCTACGAGGACCTGGGACTCTGCCGCTACGGCGAGGGGGGCGCTTTTGTCGATTCCGGCGCCCCCTTTCTGAAGAATGTGGAGTACGGACTGAACTTTTCAGGGGAACAGCGCTGGCCCAGGATCCCGGTCAATCCGTCCGGGGGGCTGCTGGCCTGCGGCCACCCGGTGGGGGCGACCGGCCTGATGCAGGCGGTCTTCGCCTTCTGGCAGCTTCAAGGGAGTATTGGCAAACACCTGGGGGACGCGACCTTGCAGCAGGAGGGGGCGCAGCGGGGGCTGATCCACAGCCATGCCGGGACAGGAACCTATATCACGGTAAGCATATTGGAGAGAGAACCATGAATAAACATGCCAAATTGCCGGAAACCGCCGAGGGGACCATACTCTTCAATGTGGATCCGATCATTATCAAGCAGCACTACGAGATCGACTATCTCCACTCCTATGCCCAGGACTCCCCCTTCTTTGCCGGCCTGTCCAAGGGCAAACTTCTGGGGAGCCGCTGTCCGGCCTGCGACTACATCTATGCCACCCCGCGCGGACACTGCATGCAGTGCGGTGGCACCACCGAATGGCACGAGCTGCCGCTCCAGGGGCGTATACATACCTTTACCACCTGTCATTTCGGCGGAGAGGCTTTTCTCAAGGAGACCCCCTTCACCCTGATCCTGGTGGAATTCGACGGGGTGGACACCCTTTTCCTCTCGCGGCTAGTGGGGGTCGAGCCGGACGAAGTGACCATCGGCTTGGATGTCCGGGCGCGCTTCCTGCGCAACTCCAAGTTCAAGGCTTCCGACGTCTATTTCGTGGCGGTTTGAAACACGGCATCAACGATTTATCGTCGATCATCAGCCAGTATTTCACCGAGTCTTCCACGAGTTGCCGTTTTCCCGTCAATGCAGAGCGGTTTTTTTGATGATACCTCCGGCTGCGTCCGACAAGGGGTGGATGACGATAAATGCCGCTTCGTCAATCCCGTTGACGATGTTTTTGACGCTGCCGATTTCCAAGCGTGTTACGACACAATAGAGGATATGCATCGACTTGCCACTCATCCCACCGCGGCCGTTATAAATCGTCACGCCTCTACTCAGGACGTTAACAATCGCGTCCCTGATCTCGTCACTCTTTTCCGACATTATAATGATGGCGTTGTATTCCTCAATGCCATGAATCAGAAAATCGATTGTCTTCGATGCCGCAATGTAGGTCAGGACCGAATAGAGCGCCGAATCGATGCCGAGAAAATAGGCGGCAGCGGAAAAGATGAAAACATTCAAGATCAGAATGACATCGCCGACTTTCAGGAGATGACTGCTTTTACTGATCAGCAGGGCTGCTATTTCAGTACCGTCAAGGACAGCGCCGCCGCGAATGGCAAGACCGATTCCGGCGCCGATAAAAAAACCGCCAAAAACGGCGGTCAGGAGTTTATCAGGGGTTACATCCGGAAAGCTGATAAAGGCCAGGCATGCGGCCAACCCCGCAATCGCCAGGGTGCTTTTCAAGGCGAACAACCAGCCGATCTGACGGTAGCCAAGCACGATGAACGGAAGATTGATGAGCGGAATAAGGATCGCCAACGGGTAACCAAGCACGTTGGAGAGCAGCATGGATATGCCGGTTACTCCGCCGTCGATAAAGTGGCTCGACAGCAAAAACCCTTTTATACCCATTCCCGCCGAAAAAATACCCATGACAATCAGCAGGACGCTCACCAATTCTCGAAGAACCACTTTCATACGGTTGTTCACCGAGAAGATTCCCTGATTTCCTGACCGGGACCTACAAAGGAGATTCCCTGTCCGGATTTCATGCCGATCATGACACTCTCAACAATGGGAACATTGACCTCTTTCCGAGAATTCCATCTGACGATAAAGTTGGCACCGGTGCCGCCGGCTGTGTCCTCCTCAGGTATAAAAATTTCGGTCGACTCCAAAGGCGCCAGGGTTACCGGCTGTCGGTAGTACTTTCTGATTAACTTGCCCCTGGAGTCATGGTAATCCGCGGCAATGATGCTGATGGAGTTCCACATATCCGTATTGCGGATGCTCAAGATTGCTGCCAGATTGAACGGAATTTTCTTGGGGGCGCTAAAGATGTTTGAATAGACCGGCACATACAGGGTCTGTCCCCGTGAAAACCTGTATTCCGTAGAAGCGAAGGCGGTGTGGCAGAGGGACAAAAGCAGGACCATCAGAAGAAAACCCTTCACGATGATCCTGTTGTACTGAAGGCAGGGAACCATACATCCTCCTGGAAATAATGTGCGTTGTGTCTCTGCATGCCAATCTGAAGTGTTGTCCGTTTACTGTTTCTCCGGTGCGTCCCTGGAGTCTTCGCCCCCCTGGGATGAGTCACCGCTCGGCTTTGCAGTGTTTTTTTCTTTATGCATGTCAGCCTTGATGACATCCAGCACCTCTTTGAAATCAACAACGCCGCTGACCCCGGGGTTTAACGAGAAGCGTGGAGCATTGTAGCTGCTGAATGAGCTGACATTATCAAGGCCGAGCTGAAAACCGCCCCCCTTCTCGGCAACCTGAATCTGGCTCGCCACCTGACTGACGAACCCTGATTGAGCAATTCCGACGTCCATTATCATCCCGATGGTGAACTTTTCAATAATACCGCTCAGTTCTTGCCTGTCAGTCATGGTAAGCAGTACGGCATATTCTTTTTTAGTGATGACAGCGTCTTGATACAAGGCCTGCAGAACACCATCAACAAGGTCCATAACAGCGTTAACCGAATCGCTGTGTCCCAGATTGACCTGAATACGCTTTACCACTCCCGCCTGCTTGTCCTGCTCTGTCAAGGGTTGATAGCTCAGGCAGGTATCATTGAGTTTGGACATCGTCTTCAAGACGCTGGCCTTGACAGCGTTGTTAATACTCTCAATGCTTTTAGGAGTGAAACGATTCTCCGTAACCAGCTTGGAAAGTTCCGGCATGTCCGCGCTGCCTTCCCGTAACAACTCGTTCAGATTGATCTTGAACAACCTGCCCCTGGCTGCCGGGATCCGGGGATAGAGCGATTCAAGAATTGTGTTGAAAATCGACGTTCCCACATACATCGTTTGCGTAGTGTAATCAATCAGCAGCGGAATTTTGATCGAGACTTCGACGTTGTCCTTGTCATAACGCAGATCGTACAGCACTTCGGCTTTTTTGGCCTTCATGTCAATTGCGCCATCAACGTTTACGGAAAAACCCCGGGCGATTTCAAGGCCCGTTCCAAGGTAAGTGGAGAGTTTGTCACCAGATTCGACGTTCGTGCCCTGTTTTGACAGGGACAGATTGGTAATCCTGCTTCTTGAGCTGTAATTCAACCCGGTTGTATCAAAGGTCATTTTGACGGCCTGGTTGAGTTCTTCGCGGGGAGGCAAGCTCTGTGCGCAACCGCTGATGCAGACAATCATCAGACAGAGGACCGTCATACCATACTGTTTCATTGTCTCACACTCCTTGAAAGGGTTTCTGTTCTCTTTGCCAAGGCTTGATGAATAGACCTGGATCCGTGACGCATGCATGGCGTAACGAGCAAAATGCCGGAGACCATCGCCGTCTGTGACGCTCCATTCCGTGCATGTCGGGTGATCAACGGCCATACCGAAAATCATGCCAGAAACGCCGGGACGGAGGCATTCTGAGCGAGTGAAACCAGGAAGGTGTCACGGATTCAGCTTGGATTGCGCACTACCGTCAGTCTACCCCAACCCGAACTGTTTCTGCACCTCGTGGGGCGCCTCTTCGAAACAGAGGAATTCCATGGTGTAGCTGCCCCGCCCCCTGGTGGCGCTGCGCAGCTCGGTCATGAAGCCGAACATCTCGGACAGCGGCGCGGTTGCACGCAACACCTCACTGTCGCCGCTGTTCCTGACCCCTTCCACACGTCCCCGTTTCTGCTGCAGCGTGCCCAGAACCTTGCCCAGATAGTCCGTGGGAACCGTCAGCTCCAGTGTCATGATCGGTTCCAGCAGGTAGGGTTCCCCCTCGCGGGCCGCCAGCTGCACCCCGCGCTGGGCTGCCGCCTTGAGACCGGTTTCTGTGGTCACCCCCTGTTCGAAAGGTATCTCCTCGGCCTCCACCTGCAGATCGGTCAGCCGGTAGCCGGTCTGGCAACCGGTCAGACACCCCTGGCGCAGGTTTTCCTCGATCAGTGCCAGAAGCGCCGGCGTCAGCTGGGGAGTTGCCGGTGGCAGGATGAATCGCATACCACTGCCCCTTGGCAGCGGTTTCAAACGAAATTGTATCTCGCCCACCTCGGCCCGCCCTTCCCGCTCGAAACGGAACAGCTCACGCCGCCGCACCTCGCGGCGCAGGGTCTCGCGATAGACCACCCGCGGCCGGCCACTCGTGACCCGTACCCCGTACTCGCGACCCAGTCGATCGATGACGATCTCCAGATGCAGCTCGCCCATGCCGGTCAGGATGGTCTGGCCGGTCTCCTCATCCTCGTGGACCCTGAAGGTGGGATCTTCCCACTGCAGCTTTGTCAAGGCAGCGGGGAACTTCTCCCGGTCATCGGCGCCCTGGGGCTCCACCGCCACCGACACCACCGGCTCCGGTATGGTGAGTCCTTCCAGCACCAGGGGGTGGTGCGGATCGCAGAGGGTATCGCCGGTATAGGTTTCTCGGAAGCCGAGCACGGCCACGATATCACCGGCAAAAGCTTCGGTCAGATCCTCTCGCCGATGGGAGTGCATGCGGAACAGCCGACCGACCCGCTCGGTGACCCCGCGACTGGAGTTCAACAGGGTCGCGCCAAAACGGAGCGAACCGGCGTAGATCCGCAGATAGGTCAGCATACGTCCCTCGTCGGACATGACCTTGAAGGCCAGGGCCCGCAAGGGAGCCCGGGGATCGCACGCCACCGTCTCGCTCCGCTCGCTGGCCGGATCACGTCCCACCAGCGATGGCACCTCCTCCGGAGAGGGGAGATAGTACCCAACAGCGTCCAGCAGTGGCTGGATACCTTTGTTGCGCAGAGCCGAACCGAGCAGCACCGGCACGATACTGCACGCCAGGGTTCCCCGGCGCAACGCCGCCCGCAGTCGTTCCGCGGAGACCTTGGTCCCGTTGACAAAATCGGCCAGGATGCTTTCATCGAAATCTGCCAGAGCTTCGCTCAGCTTCAGACGCTCCTCCCGCACCGCATCCACCATATCCGGCGATAACGGCTTGCGCTGCATGGTCTTGCCCAGATCACCCACATCAAAGAACAGCGCCTGCTCGTCCAGCAGGTCGATCACCCCGCTGAACCCGCTTTCCTCACCCAGGGGCAGCTGCAGCAGCACCGGCCGAGCCCCCAGCCGCTCTTCCATCTGACGCAGGGTCTGACGATAATCGGACCCAACCCGGTCCATCTTGTTGATAAAACAGATGCGCGGCACGGCATAGCGGTCCGCTTGGCGCCACACCGATTCACTCTGCGGCTGGACGCCCTCAACTGCGCTGAAGATGGCCACGGCCCCATCCAGCACCCGCATGCTGCGCTCCACCTCGATGGTGAAATCAATGTGTCCGGGGGTATCGATCAGGTTGATGCGGACATCGCCCCATCGGCAACTGGTGGCCGAGGCGGTTATGGTGATACCCCGCTCCTGTTCCTGGGGCATCCAGTCCATGACCGCCTGGCCATCGTGGACCTCGCCCATTTTGTGGGTCTCACCGCTGTAAAAGAGGATACGTTCGGAGACGGTGGTCTTGCCGGCGTCAATGTGTGAGATGATGCCGATATTGCGGATGGTTTCGCGGGTCACTATGGTCGTTCTCCTGGAATTGAAGTGAATGATAATTCATGACAATACAGCCAGAGACAACATGTGGAGAATGCCTCAAATCAACGCCAATCGCAAACACAAATCATATTCCCATCCGCTATGGTTTGTAATACATCAGCTGCCGGGCATAGGGGGCGACATAGGCAATTAATTCCTGCTGTTCCCGTTCGCTCATGGGCTGAAACGACTCGGCAAAGGCGACGTTTTCCTCCAGCTGTTGCAGATCGTCGCAGCCGATCACCAGGGTGCTGACCGTCTGGGAGAGCGCAAAACGCAGGAAGGGCTCCATGCCGCCATAGCCGGGTATGCGGGCGGCAAAACCGCGCAGATAGACCTTCATCCCTACGATCCCCATGCGGCGCTCGGTTGCCAGAGGCAGCACCTGCTCCATAAAGCTGTTGTGGGCCGGTTCGGCCGCATTGACCGGCACCAGCACGGAGTCAAAGGGAAACAGTTCGATGCAGCTGCGGATAATGGCCGGATCATGGTGCCCGGTTACGCCGATGAAGCGCACCAGCCCCTTCTCCTTTGCCTCCACAAAGGCCTCGATGGCCCCGCCCGGTCCAAAAATCGCGGCAATGTCGTTGTCGCTGCGCACATCGTGCACCTGCCACAGATCAAGATAGTCGGTGTGCATGTTGCGAAGAGTCTCCAGCAGGTGTGCCAGAGCGCCCAGTTTGTCGCGGGCGTGGGACTTGCTGGCCAGGAAGATCTCCTTCCTGCGCTCTAGCAGTGCCTTTCCGTAATAGGATTCACTCCCGTCGTAGGCCCGCGCCGATTCGAAATAGCCGATACCCAGGTCGATTGCCCTGTTGATCAGGGCATTGGCCTGCCGGTCATGGCCGTGGGTGCGCAGGATACCCTCACCACCAAGACCGATCTGCGTTACCTCCACTCCGGTGCTGCCCAGTTTCCGTTTGGGAATAGTCATGGTTTCACCCTCCGTTCATTAAGTATACCGCCGAATCAGCTGCGGAGCAAAGCGGGCTTGCGTTGACATTCCCCGTGACGGCGGCTACACTCTCCGCACCACGACACCCACTCCCCCAAGGGACGACGACCATGCCAGAACAGATTCTCAGCACCTTTTCGGTTCGCCGCCTGGAAATTCTCAACCAGGATGGCGCGGTTGACAAAGCACTGATGCCCCCCCTGTCCGAAGCCGAGATCCGGCGCATGTACGAAATGATGGTGCTGGCGCGGATCTTTGACAAACGCGCCGTTGACCTGCAGCGCGAGGGACGGATCGGCACCTACCCTCCCCTGACGGGTCAGGAAGCGTCCCAGGTGGGGAGCGCACTGGCCCTGGAGCCACATGACTGGGTCTTCCCCTCCTTCCGGGAGATGGGGGTCCACCTGACCCTCGGCTATCCCATCCACCAGCTCTTCCAGTACTGGAGCGGCGACGAACGCGGCCTGATCACCCCGGACCATCTCAATATCTTCCCCTTCTGCGTTGCGGTCGGGACCCAGATCCTGCATGCCGTGGGCGCGGCCATGGCGGCCCGCTACCAAAAGGATCCGGTTGTGGCCGCCGCCTATTTCGGCGACGGCGCCACGTCAAAGGGTGATTTCCACGAGGGTTTTAACATGGCTGGGCTGTTCAAACTGCCGGTGGTGTTCATCTGCCAGAACAACCAGTGGGCCATCTCAATTCCGGTTGCGGGACAGACCGGGTCGGCATCCCTGGCCCAGAAAGCCCTGGCCTATGGCTTTGAAGGGATCCAGGTGGATGGCAACGACGTGTTTGCCGTGTACGCAGCCACACGCCAGGCGCTGGAAAAGGCGCGCAACGGTGGCGGACCGACCTTTATCGAATGCCTGACCTACCGCATGGGCGATCACACCACGGCCGATGACGCCGCCCGCTATCGACCGCCGCAGGAGGTGGCCGATTGGCAAGACAGGGATCCGATCCTGCGCCTGAAACGCTATCTGACAACTGCCGGGCTGTTCAGTGACGAGTATGAACAGCGGGTCATGGCCGAAGCAACCATGCTGGTCGATAACGGGGTTGAAACCATGGAAGCCACCCCCCCACCCGATCCACACGACATGTTCGACCATACCTGCGCAACGCTCAGCCCGCGCCAGACCGGGCAACGAAAGGGGGCCTGACATGGCGCGACTCAATATGGTGCAGGCGATCAATCTGGCTTTGGCACAGGAAATGGCCCGTGACGAGCGGGTCGTGCTGCTGGGTGAGGATGTGGGGCAGGACGGCGGCGTGTTTCGTGTTACCGAAGGTCTCTGCGAGCGTTTTGGCAAAGAACGAGTCATGGACACGCCCCTGTCGGAATCGGCCATCGTCGGCACGGCCATCGGCATGGCCGCCTATGGCCTGCGCCCGGTGGCGGAGATCCAGTTCATGGGCTTCATCTACTCGGCCTTTGATCAGCTCTTCAGCCACGGAGCGCGACTGCGCAGCCGTTCCCGCGGCCGTTTCAGCTGCCCCCTGGTGGTACGGACCCCTTACGGCGGCGGTATCAAGGCGCCGGAACTGCACGAGGAGAGCAGCGAAGCGCTCTTCTGCCACATGCCGGGCATCAAGGTGGTGGTGCCCTCCGGCCCCTACGTTGCCAAGGGGCTGCTGACAGCCGCCCTGGCCGACCCGGACCCGGTGCTATTTCTGGAACCGACCCGGCTCTACCGGCTGATCCGGGAGGAGGTGCCCGAGGAAGAGTACAACATCCCGCTGGGCAAGGCCCGGATCGTGCGGGAGGGGAACGACGTGACGGTGATCGCCTGGGGCAGCATGCTGGAGCGGACCCTCAGCGCGGTGGGAAGCTACAACGCCGAGGTGATCGACCCCCAGACCCTGAACCCCTGTGACTTTGAAACCATCATTGCCTCGGTCAGGAAAACCGGGCGGGTGGTGATCGTCCACGAGGCGGTCAAAACGTGCGGCTTCGGAGCCGAGATCGCCGCCACCCTGGCCGAGGAGGCGATCCTCCATCTGCGGGCTCCGATCCTGAGGGTCACGGCGCCGGATGTGCCGGTCCCCCTGGCGCGGCTGGTGGATCACTACCTGCCGACGGCGGAGCGTATCAGGGCTGCGCTGGATGAAGTGCTGAGGTATTAACGTGAGTCCTCTGCGGCAAGGAATTTACCCAGAAGTGCAATCTTCAGCCTGCATTATGCAGTGGAAGTCCCCCTTTGAAAAAGGGGGATTTAGGGGGATTTATTGCAGTAACCAACGACGACAAATCCCCCCCGCCCCCCTTTTTCAAAGGGGGGAGAGTTGCTTGTCAATAAGTTGAAGAGTGTTGCTTATCAGGAAGGAGTCGTAATGCCTTTTGATTTTACGCTGCCCGATCTGGGTGAAGGGATTGTGGAGGTTGAACTGCGAGCCTGGCTGGTCAAGGAGGGTGACCGGATCAGCGAACACCAGGCCGTGGTGGAGGTGGAGACCGACAAGGCGGTGGTGGTGATACCCGCCCCCCGTGGTGGAATCGTGACCAGGCTTCATCGTCGGGTGGATGAGGTGGTGCAGGTGGGCCAGATCCTGATGACCATAGCTGAAGCGGTTGAACAGGTAGCTCCGCGCAAACCGTCGGTTGGCATCGTCGGCTCCCTGCCCGAAGCGGAGGACGAGGTTCCGGACGCCTCACCGTCCGGCGTCACGGTTATGGCAACGCCGCTGGTACGCAAGCTGGCCCGCGAGCGGGGCATCGATCTGCAGGGCATACGGGGTAGCGGCCCCCGCGGCAGTATCACCCCCGAGGACTTGGAACGGGCTGCGCCGGCGCCGCGGGTTTCCCCGGTTTCAGCGACACCCAAGACTTCACAAGTTATACCGATTGCACAGGATCAGTTCGGTCCGGTGGAGCGGCTGCCGCTACGCGGTGTACGGCGCGCTATCGCGCGCAATGTGCTGGCCGCCCAGCAGCGGACCGCCTTTGTCACCGCCATGGAGGAGGTCGACATCACCGACCTGTGGGAGATGCGCAACCGCGAACAGCATGAGGTGGAGAGCCGCGGCACCCACCTCACCTTTCTCCCCTTCTTTATCAAGGCTGCCCAGCATGCCCTGCACGAGCACCCCTATCTGAATGCTGCCATCGACGATGCCGCGGAAACCATCATTCTCAAAAAGCATTATCACTTCGGGATTGCCGTGGAAACCGGGGAAGGGCTGATGGTGCCGGTCATCCGCGATGTGGACAGGAAGAGCATCCTGGAGTTGGCGGCCGAAATCCAGGAACTGGGGCGCAAGGCGCGGGAACGGACCATCGGCCGGGAAGAGATGCTGGGCAGCAGCTTCAGCATCAGCAACTATGGTCATTTCGGCGGAACCTTTGCCACGCCGATCATCAACTGGCCCGATGTGGCCATCCTGGGGTGCGGCAGGATCGTGGAGCGCCCCTGGGTGTATCGCGGCGCCATCGCCATCCGCAGGATCCTGCACCTGTCGCTGACCTTTGACCACCGGGTCACCGACGGCGCCGACGCCGCCCTGTTCCTGGCCAAGGTCATGCGTTACCTGGAAGACCCGGCCCTGCTGTTTATCGAGAGCCGCTAGAGAGCTTCCTATATCACCACCAAAGCGAATCGAAACGCTCGGTTCAATTGTTTTGCAATAACGGGCGTAATGACCTCATTGCCGTCCTGTCCTGCGATGTGATATTATTAAAAACGTCCCGCCCCTGGTATTTCATTAAAAGCTATCGTGAAATCAACGTTTTTTGGCTCCGAGAGAAATCCATTTCCCGTGATTGATCAGCACCTCTTTTTTCAGGGGATACCATGACACATCGTGACTTTGCCGAACTTATTAACACTGAGGAACTGCAATCGCTTTGCGAACAGTTCACCCGCTTGACCGGGTTCGTAACCGCCATCCTCGATATGGAGGGGAATGTTCTGGTAGCCACCGGATGGCGGGAAATCTGCACCCGTTTTCACCGCTCAGCGCCTGCTTCAGCCGTCAGATGCCATGAAAGCGATACGATGCTGGCCAGTCGCCTGCGGGAAGGCGATCAGTTCTGTATGTACCGCTGTGGCAACGGCCTCGTCGATGTGGCCGTGCCCGTGGTCGTTGACGGCAAACAGGTGGGGCGGCTGTATTCCGGGCAATTCCTGCTGGAACCACCGGACATGGCATTTTTCCGGGCGCAAGCCGCGGAATTCGGTTTCGACGAGTCGCCCTATCTCGAAGCCGTAAGAAAAGTTCCGGTTGTCACCGAGGAGCGGGTCCGGCTGGTAATGGATTTTTTGTGCCGCCTGGCCGAGATGATCGGTGAGGCGGAGCTGGCGAACAGAAGGGCCAGGAATAACGGCCTGATAGCCGAAGAGAGCCCTGCGGTGCTCTTCCGCTGGAAGGCGGCCGAAGGCTGGCCGGTTAGCTACGTCTCGAACAACGTTGTCCAGTTCGGATATACAGCTGAAGCATTCATGTCCGGGGTCATCCGCTGCTCAGCGCTGCTATATCCTGAAGACATCCAGCGTATAACCCTGGAGATACAACAGTATTTATCCAGCGGGGTTGATCGTTTTCAGTTGGAACACCGGATAATCACCAGGGACGGGGATATCCGCTGGGTGAGCAATCGCATGGTTGTTGAACGGGACGCAGAGGGAACGGTTACTCACTATCGGGGGGTCGTACTGGATATCAGCGAGCGGAAAAGAACCGAAGAAGCGCTCCGGATTTCGGAACGGCGCTATCGAGACATTGTCGAGGGGGCGCCCGTCGGGATATTCCGCTCCACTCCCGGGGGGAAGCTTCTGGCCGCCAATCCCGCCCTTGCACGCATTCTGAAATATGCTTCCCCCGAGGAACTCATCCAGGCGATCAATCAAAAGAGTGTGGCCGATGTCATCTTCGTTGATCTGGAGCGGTGGCAGTCGGTAGTCAGCGACTCGCTCAATTCCGATGCCTGGAACATCCGTCAGGAGCCATTTCGCTGCAAGGACGGCAGTATCGTCATCCTCAACTTCTATCACCGCGTCGTTCCGGGTACGAGTGGCGATTCAATCGAATTCGAAGGGTTCGGGGAAGACATCACCGAAGCCAAACGGGCGGTCGAGGCATTACGGGAAAGCAAGGAACGTCTCCGGGCCTCGCTGGCTGAAAAAAACGTCCTGTTACATGAAATCCATCACCGTGTGAAGAACAACATGATGATCGTCAACACCCTTCTCGACATACAGGCCGATTCCATCACCGACGCCCAGACAAGGTCATTCTTTCGGGAGTGTCAGAACCGTATCAGTTCCCTGGCGCAAGTGCACGAGCAACTCTACCGCTCCCGGGATTTCGCGTCCGTTGATCTGGCGGAATACATCGGCAACCTGGCTTCTCGCCTGTTCAGTTCCTTTGTCAAGGATCCGGAACGTGTCATCCTGAAGGTCAACGCGGAGCGCATTTCGATGAACATAGACCAGTCCATACCCTGCGGCATGATTGTCAATGAACTGGTATCAAACTCGCTGAAATACGCTTTTCCCGGTGCCCGTAAGGGGGAAATCGACATCAGGCTGAATGCCGACCCAGAAGGGTGGATAAGCCTGACGGTTGCGGATAACGGCGTGGGGTTGCCCGAGGAGGTGGACATCAGGAATACGCAGTCGCTGGGGCTCCAACTTGTGGACCTGCTTGTCCGGCAGTTGGGGGGACATTTGGAGCATAAAAATGACGGCGGTGCGTCTTTCCTGGTGAGATTCAGAAAGAAGGAAGAAGATTAGTTCTTTGAACTCCCCATAATTGGCATATTGCTCCTGGGAAACTTCAGCACTGTCTCCATTTCACTCGCGCCTCTCGCTGATTATTCTTCATACTCAACCCGGAAGTCTAACCCGAACTTGCGTGCAACCCGCTGAAGGGACGGACTTATGATGCTTTTATCCAGATTGTTGAAGCTGCGTGTTATCTTAACTGCTGGATTGTGCATCAGCTTATTTGCCGCTGGCTGTTTACTCATTCGCCTGTGCGCCCGAAAACCGGAGAATGATCCATTCTGGGGGCGCAAGCATCTCGTCAACTTCGAAGAGGTGCCCGGATTTGTCCAGAGCCAGAAGCCGTTCATCATCGCAGACCCCAGCTATCGCGATCAAACCGGCGGCATACTTGTCGGCCCCTATATCGAGGGCTATTATTACGCTCTCTATTACAACCGGGATCTGGCGGCGAAAATGGGGCTCCAGGTCAAACCATCCGGAATGACATTTAAGGACCTCCTCGGCTATGTCAAAACAGCCGCCCGCTACAACCAGAACGCCAAGAACAAAATCCCCATTTTCTTTGACTCCTATGATGCGCCATCCATGGAAGCTCTCTTCCAGAACCTGGTCAAATCCTGGAGGCGGCAGTCCGCCTCATCATGTCCATGTCGACCCCCAGGGTTGCGGAAAGATGGGTGCAATATACGAAAACCCCCACAGGCCTGGCCGGCGATTTTTCCAAGGCAACCATGGGCAGCGACGTGTATGAGGCGTATCAACGAACCCTGTCGGAAAAATATGGGAGTCAGGTGCACTATTCATTCAATGCCGCATACCTGCTCGGCAGGAACAACAGTTTGCTGCAAAAGGATATTGTGGATGTTCTCTGGAAACTGCTGGAAGGGAACATGACCGCGGACCAGGCTCAACATTCAATTCTGGCCAAAATGAGGTAGAGGTTCGATGACTATGATCCATTTCACCAAAAGCCTGCGCTTCAAGGTCACCCTCCTGGTGATTACGGTTGAATTGCTAATATTTTCCGGGGTGGGAGTTTTTTATACACACCGGTTCAGCCAGGAAATAGACAAGGCGATCATCGCCAGGCTCTCAATTCCGGGCTTGCTGATGACCCGTGGAGATCTGAGCTTTGACGCGGTCAGCGACAAGCGGACCATGGAGGGGCTGCTCCGCGAACCGTACATCGAAGGAATCGTGATCAGTCTTGACGGTCAGGTCGATTTCTCTTCCAATCCCGCCCGGCTGGAGACACATCTGGATGCGATCGACGGATTGAGATTGCCCGCCCCTGAATCATCGGCCTTTTCAGCTGACGCACCCGATCTGATCACTCCGGTTCAGGACAACACCGGTACATACCTGACCTGTCTTTCCCCCCTGCGGCCCGATGGAAAGCTCACCGGCTATCTCTTTTTGAAAGTGGGAACCGGTATATCGGAAGCCGAGAAACGCAACATAGCCACTCTTTTTGCCATCGGCTCGCTGGTCACTATCGCTCTTACCGCACCGATCCTCTCCTTGCTGCTCCACCTGATGGTTATCAGGCGGCTCAATGATCTGGTCGAAATCTTCCGCCGTTTCGCACGGGGCGATTATGGGACGCGCGCCCACCCCCTGGGCGCCGGCGACGAAATCACCACACTGATGGATGGTTTTAACGGTCTGGCCACGCGCCTGGAAGATACCATGGCGAACCTGAACGAAAGCGAAAGCAGGTTCCGGGTATTGGTCGAACATGCCCCCGAAGCCATTCTGGTCTACGACGTTGACACGAAGCGCTTTGTTGACGCCAACCAGAATGCCGAGCGTCTGTTTGCCTGCTCTCTTGAACAGTTGAGACTGTCAAGTCCCACAGACTTTTTCACACCTGTGCTGACAGACAAAAAGCCTGCGGAAGAAGGCATCGACGAATACCTGCACCGGGCTCTGGCCGGTGAAGAAGTGGTTGTTGAGCGCGCCATCATTAATGCCACAGGCCGGCAACTGCTCTGCGAGGTGCGCCTGGTCCTTCTTCCGGCCGGCAATCGCAGGCTCATCCGCGCCAGCTACATCGATATCACCGAGCGCAAGCGGGCCGAGGAGGCGCTGATAAAAAGCGAAGAGCGGATGCGCCTCTATTTCGAACGCCAGCTGGTGGGTATGGCCATAACTTCACCAGAAAAAAGGTGGATACAGGTAAATGACAAGCTCTGCAAAATGCTGGGGTATGAACCTGATGAACTGGCACGGCTGACTTGGGAAGATTTGACGCATCCGGACGACCTGGCCACGGACGTTGCATACTTTGAACGACTCCTTGCGGGCGAGATACACGACTATACCCTCGGAAAACGCTTCATCCGCAAGGATGGAACGATACTGTACGCGAACCTTTCCGTGGGATGCGTTCGCACCGAAACAGGAGCTGTCGACTATCTTCTGGCATTGCTTGAGGATATCAGCGAACGGAAACGAGCGGAGATAGAACTCAGGCAGTCTGAACGGAGATATCGCGATATATTCGAGAGTTCGCCGGTTGGTATCTTCCGCTCCACGCTGGACGGCAAGTTCCTCAGTGTCAACCCGGCTGTGGCGCGCATGCTGAAGTATGACTCTCCGGACGACATGATCAGGACGGTGAACCGCACGAGCATCGCCGAGGCCCTCTACGTTGACCCCAGCCATCGCCGGGAAGTCATTGAGAGTGTCTTGGGGCACAACGACTGGCAGATCTTCGAGGAGCGGTTTCGATGCAAGGACGGCAGTATCATTATCTGCAACTTCCACTATCGCGCGGTTCCGGGCCTAGAAGGTGATGATCCTCGGGAGTTTGAGGGATTCGTCGTGGACATAACCGAGAGCACGCACGCGAAAAACGCATCGCGGGCCAGTGAAGAGCGCTACCACCACGTCCTGGATACCATGCTGGAAGGCTTTCAGATCATAGATTACGATTGGCGTTATGTGTATGTAAACGAAACGGCCGCCCGGCAGGGCCATTTCAGCAAGGAGGCATTGACCGGTCATTCAATGATGGAAATGTTTCCCGGCATCGATACTACAGACATGTTTAGGACCCTGCGTACGTGTATGGAAAGCCGCGTGCCCAGCCGCATGGAGAATAAATTCATTTATCCGAATGACGATATAGCCTGGTTCGAGCTAAGCATTCAACCGTCGGAGGAGGGAATTTTTATTCTTTCCACTGACGTTACCGAGCACATGCGGGCGGAAGAGGCGCTGAGAGAAAGCGAGGAGAAATTCCGGGTGCTGGCCGAGACCTCGCCGACGGCGATCATCGTCTATCAGGGAGAACATTTCGTCTATGTCAATCCGTCGGCCGTCCGGCTGTTCGGTTACAGTGAAACCGAACTGCTGGAGATGAACTTCTGGGAATGGGCGCATCCTGATCATCGCGAGATGATAATTAATAATGGAATGGCACGACAGCGTGGTGAGTATGTTGCGGACCAGTATGAACTCAGATTTATAAAAAAGAATGGCGAAGAGGGATGGGTGATTGTCTCGGCCGGCAGCATCGAATATCAGGGCAAGCCGGCGGGGATTGCTACGTTTGTCGATATTACCGAGCCCAAGCGGGCCGAAGCGAGGATCCACGCCGCCCTGGCGGAGAAGGATGTCCTCCTGAAAGAGGTCCATCACCGGGTGAAGAACAACCTGCAGATCATCTCAACGCTCCTGGACCTCCAGTCTGACAGCATATGTGATGAGCACTCTCTCAATGCCTTCAGGGAGAGCCAGGACAGGATAAGGGCGATGGCGCTGGTTCATGAAACTCTCTACCAGTCTAAGGATCTGGCCTCCATCGACTTTGCGGAGTATATCGAAAAGCTGGCAGGCTTTCTTTTCAACTCCTATCTGGCGGACCGGGTGCGGATTACCCTGACTGTCGATGTGGGACATATCCCCATGGATATCGACAGTTCGATCCCGTGCGGACTCATAATCAGCGAGCTGGTTTCAAATGCCTTGAAATACGCCTTTCCCGACGGCAGACACGGTGAAATTACGATCCGCCTCACTACCAGAGAGGACGGGAAAATTTCGTTGCTGGTGGCGGATAACGGTGTCGGACTTCCCCCCGGCCTGGATTTCCGCAACACCGAGACCCTTGGGCTGCAGCTGGTGACCATGCTGACGAAACAGTTGCGCGGCCAAATCGGGATATCTGGCGACCACGGAACATCATGGGAAATTACCTTCAGCGCAACCGGCAACGGTAAAAGCGGATCGGTCTGAAGCCGGGCAACTCACGTAACGCAGGTGATATATGACTGAGGAAACTGAAATCTGCCGTATGTGCAGATTAACCGAGGCGGTTCGGAAAGCCGGGGGGGGGCTCAGGATGCCGGAGCTGATGGAGCAGATCAGGGAGCTGGAGGGGCAAACAAGAGTGCCTCAAGGGGAAAACTGAGCATGTGGCATGACAAGAAGGAGTATTTCCGACAGTCCGATGGGGAGTTTCCCGGCTACCGCAGGGGGACGGGCTTGATTCCCCGTATCGTGTTTCTGCTGTTCCTGTTCCTGGCGCTAGCAGTGGGCAAGTCCGGTCAGGCGCTGTCTGACGGAACGGTTTCCCTCACCCTGCAGGAGCGGCAATGGCTCTCCCAGCATGACGGGCAGGTCCGGATCGGCATCACCGTCATACCCCCGCAGATAATCCGCGACAATGCGGGGTATCAGGGGCTTTCCATCGACTATATCCGCCTCATGGAGCGGAAACTCGGCTGCCGCTTCAAGCTGGTCCCCTTCGCCACATGGAACGAGGTCATCCAGGCAGCCAAAATGCGCCGGATCGACATGATCTTTGCGGCCCAAAAGACGCCGGATCGCTTGGCATACCTGCTGTTCACCGAGCCATACATCGAGCTCCCCAACATGATCGTGGTGCGCAAGGACCGTCAGGGCGCCTACAGCCTGAAGGAGATGAAAGGGTGGAGCGTGGCGGTCTCCGAAGGAAGCGCGGTGCAGGAGTTTCTTCTTAAGGAGTTCGCTTACCTGGATCTGCGCCCCGTCCATGAAGAACTGACCGGGCTGATGAAGGTTTCGCTGGGCGAGGTGGACGCCATGGTTGTCGAGATTTCGCGGGCATCGTACTCCATCGAAAAGGCGGGTATTCTGAACCTCCGCGTCGCCGGAAACGCAGGACTGTTGTACCAACTGCGTTTCGCGGTCCGCAACGACTGGCCGGTTCTGAGCGGAATTCTCAACAAGGGACTCTCCTCCATTACCGGCGAGGAGAGAAGGGAAATCAGCCGGCGCTGGATCATCGTCGGGGAAAAGAGCATCTTCGCCACCCGCGCTTTCCGGATTTCGCTCGTCGCCGTAGCTGGGGGGATAGCGCTGACGGTCATCGTGGTCGTAGTCTGGAACCGGACTCTCCGCCGGACCGTCAGGCAGCGGACGTCGCAACTGCAGCAGGAACTGGCCGAGCGCAAGCGGGCGGAGGAGGCGCTGCGTCTTTCATCCGAACGGCTTCAACTGGCCACGCGCGTCGCTCGTATCGGCATATGGGACTGGGATGTAGTCAATAACAAGTTGGAGTGGGATGAGTCGATGTATCAGCTCTACGGCATTCGCAGCGAAGATTTCGGCGGTGCCTACGATGCGTGGATACGCAGCATCCATCCCGAGGACAAGGCGCATACTGACGGAGAAATTCAGGCCGCTCTGCGCGGTGACCGAGAGTACGCACCCGAATTCCGTATCGTCCGGCCGGACGGCTCCATCCGCTACATCAAGGCGGACTCCCGGACAATCAAGGACCGGGAGGGCAGGCCCCTGCACATGATTGGCACCAATATCGACATCACCGAGCACAAACAGGCGGAAGAGGCGCTGCGGGAGAGCGAGGAGAAGTTCCGGGTGCTGGCCGAGACCTCTCCGACGGCGATCATCGTCTATCAGGGGGAACATTTCGTCTATGTCAATCCATCGGCCGTCCGGCTGTTCGGTTACAGCAAAACTGAGCTGCTGGAGATGAAATTCTGGCAATGGGCTCATCCTGATGATCGCGAGATGGTAATGAATCGCGGGATGGCGCGACAGCGGGGTGAGCAGGTTCCGGCCCAATACGAGCACAGATTCGTAAAAAAGAGTGGCGAAGAGGGATGGGTGATTGTCTCGGCCGGCAGCATCGAATATCAGGGCAAGCATGCGGGGATAGCGACGTTTGTCGATATTACCGAGACCAAGCGGGCCGAAGAGAAGATCAGCGCTGCCCTTGCGGAAAAAGTGGTCCTACTGAAGGAGGTACACCACCGGGTGAAGAACAACCTGCAGATCATCTGTTCGCTGCTCGACCTGCAGTCCGACTCCATAACCGATGAACAGTCGCGTGGTTATTTCCGGGAAAGCCAGAACCGGGTAAGGTCCATGGCCCTGGTCCATGAACAGCTCTACAAATCAAAGGACATGTCATCAATTGACTTCGGTGAATATATCCGGGACCTTTCGCAAAACCTGTTTGATTCCTACGTGGTAGACGCCGAACGGATTTCCCTGAATACAAGCGGTCCGGCGGTTATTCTGGGAATCAACGATGCCATCCCCTGCGGCCTGATCGTCAATGAACTGGTTTCAAATGCACTAAAACATGCTTTTCCAGCCCACAGCCCAGGCGAAATTTCGATCATCTTTAATGTTGAAGAGAACAGCTGGATTTCACTCACGGTGGCCGACAACGGCATCGGATTTCCCGCTGGCCTGGATATCCGGAATACCCCTTCGCTGGGCCTGCAGCTGGTCAACATGCTCGTCAAACAGTTACAGGGCAGGATAACTTTTGGTAGTGAACAGGCCGGCGCCATTATTTCCATAACATTCCCCGGAAGCGGTCAGGGCGGGCAATGAAGGATTGGGCTTGCGGATGAAGTCAACGCCATCCAGGTAGAACCGCCATCTGTCAGCCGATGTCAAAGCGGGCCAAAATCTCGCCAATCTCCGGGTATGTCTGCATCACATCCTGTATCGCTCTATCGCCGAGTTCGTTGCTGAAGTTCATCGCCCGCCTCCTAGCTGTTGATGAATTCAACAAAGGGGAAAAGATGACCGGACTGTTTGATGTGGGTCTACAAAACGCGTGTTGTTTGGGGGAATGCCAGAACGGGGGGGGAGATGCCGCAGCCTTGCAAAGTATCAACATCGGGCTACACTTTGGTTGAGAGACAGAAGCCGGCGGAGGGGGACAAGTCCAAAAACGGGGAGATGGTTCATGAACGGAAATCAGGCTGATGAAATTTCGGCCGGCATGCAGAAGTACATCGATGCGAGCAAAGGATATCTGTCCGAGCGCGACCGGTATATTCGGGATGTGGTCAAGAAGTGGCGCTTCGATACCATCGCCGTGCACGGACTCTACACGGTCAAGGATGCCATCGAAGACTACCAGGGGGCGGTGATCGAGCCGATCTTCATGAGCACTGCCCAGGCGTTCCGCGATTACGACGAGATGGCAGCGGCCCTGGCCTACAAGATTCCGGCCTGGTGCTACTCGCGGATCGCCAATCCCTCCACCTACTACTACGAATGGACCCTGGCCCTGCTGGAAGCATACGGCTGTGACGTGGAAACCTCCTGCTGCTCAACCTCATCCGGCATGGCAGCCATCATGACGGCCGTGCAGCCGTTTTTGAAAATCCAGGGGGATGTCTTTGAAAAGCGAAACTTTGTCGCCACGGTCCAGTGTTACGGCGGCACCTACCACCAGTTCACCATCCGCCTGATGCAGGAACAGAACATCGAATGTCGCTGGGTTCTGGACGCGACCAACCTGGATGAATGGGCCTCCAAGATCGACCGGCATACCCGTTTTCTGTACGGCGAGCTGCCCAGCAACCCCCAGCTCGGTTTCTTCGACATCAAGGCGGTGGCGGACCTGGCCCACAGCCACAACCTGCCCCTGATCTGCGATTCCACCATTGCCACACCAGCCCTCTTGCGCCCCATCTGCCATGGCGCGGACATCGTCGTGCAATCAGCCACCAAGAGCCTCACCTCCAGCGGTTTCGGCATCTGCGGGGCGGTCATCGCCCGCAAGAATCTGGTCACCACCATCGATGACGATCAGCTCAAAAACGATTTTTCACTCCATATCAAATACCAGCAGAATCGCGACTTCGGTCCGAACCTGCATCCGCTGCAGGCGGTCATGACCCTTAACGACATGCGCACACTCCGCTCCAAGATGGATCTCTTGAGCCGCAACACCATGGAGGTGGCCCGTTTCCTGGAACAGCACCCCCGTGTCGAGAGTGTGCAATACCTGGGGCTGCCCGACCATCCCCTGCACGAGCTGGCCAGCCGGTACATGTGGCTGGTGGATGCGGAATACGACAGCCAGTACGGCAAACCGGTCAACCGCTATGGCCATCTGCTGTCATTCTGCGTCAGGGGGGGAGCGGAGAAGGCCCGCATCTTTTTCGACGGACTCGATCGCATCTGGCGCGCCACCGACCTGGGGCGTATCAAGAGCGTCGCCACCATCCCGGCCATATCAACCCATCAGCAGCAGGGAAGCGAGGCCCGCGCCATGGCCAACATCCCCGCCAACATGGTCCGCCTCTGCGTGGGAGCAGAGCACCCCGACGACATCATCGCCGATCTGGATCAGGCATTGCACAGGGTTGAATAGTTGCTGGGTGAGAGACAGAATTTGGCTGGGATTTTTTTTGTAAGTGTTTAAAGCGTTTCGCGCAAAGAACGCAAAGGGGCAAAGAACGCAAAGAAAGGCTATGCTTTTTCATCGTGCAGTCCGTTTACAACTCGGTTAATTCCGTTCTTGATCAGTTCTTCACCAAAATTTATGAGCAAACCGAGGCGTTTTCCGGAAAGTCTCAGATATGTCATGAGCTGCTTCTTGTGGACCGGCGCAATTTTATCCAGGGATTTTATCTCAACTATCACTGAATCCTCAACGATAAGGTCCGCCCTGAACCCTGTATCCAAACGGACCGATTCATAAACTATCGGAACGGGGACCTGAGCAGATACGGCAAAGCCCCGTTTTTGCAGTTCATATATCATTACAGCCTCATATGACGACTCAAGCAAACCCGGGCCTAACGACCGATGAATTTTATAAGCAACATCGACAATAGCCGCAGCAATTTCATTTTCTCTCAGCATGGTTTCTCTTTGCGTGCTTTGCCGCTTTGCGAGCTTTGCGTGAACATGGGTTCAATGACTAACTCAGTAGATAAAAGGCACCAGTTTCCGCACCCGCTTGCGGTAGGCGGCATACTCCGGGAACTTTTCCTCTAGCCAACGTTCTTCACGCCGTGACTTAATGTCGAAGAAAGCGAAAAGCATCAGCGCATAACCGATGGTCAGCCAGCTCTGCAGCCACAATCCCCAGCCAAAGGCCATGAACAGAATGCCGCTGTAGATGGGATGCCGCACGATCCGGTAGGCCCCCGCCATGATCAGCGTCGCGTTCTCCCTGGGCGCCGGCAGCGGGGTGAGATTCTTCCCCAGATTGACCGCGCCCGTTGCGCCAAGCATGAAACCCGCCACAAGCAGGATTCCGCCACCCACGGAGCTGATCCACCCATAGGGTGCGCCCCAGGCAGCCTCCCCCCGACACGAACGAGGCCCGAAAGCCAGCAGTAAGAACAGTCCGGCCTGAACCAGCAGATACCACTCGCCACGCGGGCCTTTCAAGAAGGTGTTATGTTCGGTTTTCGGTGAGTTCAATGGAGATCCCGGGGCAGAGCTTATGGTTCAGGGTTCCCCGCTGCACCACGAAGGCTATAGGAGAACAGGCTGCTTATTGATCTCCGCCCCCGAAATTCTTGCCCACGCTCCAGGCTTTCGCAACGAATTCTCCCAGTTTCCAGTACCCTTTGTCAGGGAAGGTGAACAGAAGAGGGGCAATCGTTTCCCAATCGGGGCTGCCATTGACCAGAGCTGCTTCGTCAACATGTACGCTCACGATCTCACCGAAATAGACCGTATCGATGGCGAACGGTACGGTCTTAATAACTTTGCACTCAGCGGTCAGTCGACAGGCGGAAATCATCGGTGTCTGCAGGGTGTCTCCCGTGAAGGTTTCAAATACCGTGCTCTTGTCTTTGTTCTTGCCTGAGAAGATTCCGCACCAATCGGTCTCCTCGACCAGCCCCTCGTGGGGCAGATTGATGCTGAAAACGCCGCTTTCAACGATGCCTTTGCTCGTGTAGTGGTCCGGATTGAGACCGCAGGCGATAATCGGCGGCTTGAAGTTGGCAAGGCCGACAAAGGCCGCCGTCATAAAGTTTGGTTTTCCATCCACATATGCTCCCACCAGCACAGTTGGCATGGGTACAATGAACGGACCTGGTTCGATTTTCACTTTTTTCATTTGATTCTCCTTTGGTAAGGAAGCGGGTCGTATAGGGTTATCACACATTTTCATTTTTGTGCATGTAGCATGTAATCGTGATGTTCCTACTTCCGCCCCCGCTTCCGTAAAAAATCAGTCCAGATGGCGAGAATGCTTTTCCATAAACCTGCGGTGCAGTGCAGTCATTTTGTTCCCCAGGATTTTGGAGGTGACCGATTGTCCGACTTTTGAATAAAGAATGGTGCTCTGCGACTTTGCCGAGTTATCTGAAAACAAAAAAATCTCCGAGGCTTTTAACCATCTGCCCGTGTCCTTCCTGCAGATACAATCCGAACTGGGCTATGATCGAATAACCGAACGCGAACTGGGCAAGAGCGAACCCGGCGACAGTGAACTGGCTTATGCTCAGCACTCCAATCCCGAACTGTGATATTACAATGAATCCGAACGCAAATTGTCCTATGGCGATGATACCTTTTGCAGGGACCGGTACACGGTTAGTACGGAACTTGAAGGAAACGTGAATAAGTGGCAGTCCGAACATCATGGTCTTTGACTTCCATTCGAATCCGGGGCCGTCCCATTTTTCTTTCGCGGGATACGGTGCGCCACAGTGGGGACAGGTGAATGCCTGCTCAGATATCTCATGTTTGCATTCACGGCAAGGTTTCATGAAAACCTCCATTACAATAGAAAGTTATTTAACCGGGACACTCCCCAATAAGGGTTAATCGGAGAGTGTCCCTCTTTTCCCTTTGATCTGTTGAATTGTTCCGGGATTTCCCAATGGAAGAGCTAGATTTTCTTTCACAGGCGAAGCGATTGCATCGGCACCAGCTTGTAGTGAAACGTCCATGCCCCGCCGATTCGGAGTCCCATGACCGACGAGTTGGCTGGATACACTTTCACATAAAAGGGGTTGGAGCCTGCAACTGGTACCGGACTTAAAATCCTGTAGAAATTGTAATTGGCGGCAATGATTGCTTGTACGCGAGGCAGGATGGGGACCCTGGCGTTTTGCGTATGCACATTTACATGCTCGACGGTGAGATCGTTGGCATTTGTTCCATATGCGGCAAACAGGCAACCGCTCAAGTCGGCGGTGAACAGGTAGTTCCTCTCGTTGGTAATCCGGAGCGTAGATGCATCATCATATACGGCAGCGAGATAATAAGCTCTCACCGGTTGGGCCGGTTTTAGTCTCAAGCTTAAATGATGTCTTCGCAGATTGAAGTTTTCCAGGCGGATGAAGTCGGGCATCTGAGGGTCGACGGAAACAAGATCGATGTCCATAGTTCCGTTATGAAGGGCCTGTGAACCAATCGCCTGTGGGCTGATCATGAGTTGGTGTTTACGGAAATAGTCCAGTGGATTGTTTCGGAAGAGTTCGTTGTTTCCTCCTGCCATGACATACCTCCTATCCTATGTGTTGAAAAGTACGTAGAACTGCCGGTTTGCCCCACCAGGCACTGATCTGCGCTGTTGTCATTCATTATAACATTACTTACATGAACAAGTACCTCCTTCGGGATTACAAATCCTTGGAGTTGATCTATGACCTCTTTATTCGCACAACGGTTTGAGGGTCTGCTGTGGAGCGTAGCGGAAACAGCAGCACCTGAGTGTTATATATTCTAGTTGCTGGCAAACACAGCAGAAATAGCAATAAATTAAGGTTAACCGCAAACCTGGCGCTTAGGTCCCACATGTTTGAGTGATTGGCGGTAGCCGATATTCTCATTTCCCTTGCGCTTCGTTTCCTGATCTACATATTTAGGCATATCTATATCGTTTCTGATAAACAGATTCGTTATACGCTTTTCAAACTCCTCCGGGAGTGTTTCCTCAATCCAAATGCCATTCCGATAGATGTACTAAGAATAAACCTCGCAACGATGAGCAGAAATGGCGACAATCGCAAATACAATAGGTTGTCCTGATTCCAAATCTAGGATCAGTGGAAATTCCGGGTATGTACGGGGGGATTTTTTTGTTGACCGCCATTCGATCATTTTTCCTGATCCATCCGGATGGGCAAATCGAATGCGATACTCTTTGGGCTTGGTGCCGCTACGATTGGATGCCCACTCGCCACCGCCCCCTTCGCGTAATGTTTCCCGTTCAACAACAATGACTCGGCCATTGCTTAACGGCACTTCTTCCTTCCATTTTTCTGTACCGCCAAATCCTAAATATCCTAAAAGAGGACAACCCTGTGGATATCGGCACCATGTTTTTAGGCTTTTTACGGTTTTTCCAAAGAGCAGAATCAAAATCACAGGTAGTTACAGCGATAAGATCAGCTTATGCTGTAGAAGAAAAGTCAGGCTATGTCCATAAAGTTGTAGACCAATTCGGGCGGGTGCCTGTCCGAATCATGAGCGTAGCGGACGAATTTATTGATGTGGTAGGTCCTTCTCAATTCAAGAGAAGTCCATTGACCAGAGTTTCGTCATAGTGTACAGACACGCCCCCCGAAAGATCTACCGTGTTTCCGATCAGCGAGCCGTAGGTATTTTGCCCACCCGAAACCGTGATGGCTGCGGTGGGCGCATATACCAGACCATACAGGCTGGTTCCACCCGAAAGATTGATGCTCTGCAAGCCTGCCGTACCAAAGAGAATAAGATTTCTGGGATCCTGGGATGTGTTGACGAATGCGCAGCCGCTTATGTCTACCTTTTTGCCGTTGACATAGATGACTACGTTGCCGGATGAAATAATTATTCCTGCGCTTCCTGAAATCGTCAGATCACCGTCAATATAAAGTGTTACGTTGCCGTTGAGCGTCAGCTTGCTGTTGCCGCTCAGGTTCATTTTGGTAAAGCGGTAGCTCCCGGCAGGTAATGTCATTTTCGTATTGCTGGTCAGTACCAGTGCTCCCATGGGCGTTCCTCCACCGGGGTCGGTCTTGGGCTTCATATCCTTTGAACTGGAAAGTATCCCCGTGGCGTTGTTGTACACCGAAGAACCGCCATGTATGCATACCCCGTTTGCCGGGTTATGGCCAGCGACGGTTTCTGATCCCCGCGCATGCGGGGAACATGGTTTCGTGCTGGCCAATCCCCGCCCCCTCCCCGGTTCATCCCCGCGCATGCGGGGAACATAGGTGATCGAGCAGATCCATGATCAGTTTGGTCGGTTCATCCCCGCGCATGCGGGGAACATACTCCGGTGCCACTTGCCAGGATTCCGGCTATCGGTTCATCCCCGCGCATGCGGGGAACATGCCCCGGTTGCTCCCTGTGAGCCAGTATCCCCCGGTTCATCCCCGCGCATGCGGGGAACATACGCTCCGGGTGGCTCGTTTTGCGGATCGCACCGGTTCATCCCCGCGCATGCGGGGAACATGCGTCACTTGTGGGCACCAACGAATCAGGCGGCGGTTCATCCCCGCGCATGCGGGGAACATGAAATAGCCTGCACCTGTGGCACGATATCAGGCGGTTCATCCCCGCGCATGCGGGGAACATCCATCCAAACAATAAACGCGCCCTCTCTCCGGCGGTTCATCCCCGCGCATGCGGGGAACATATCCATTGCTATGATGTTGCGCTCTGTTCCGGCGGTTCATCCCCGCGCATGCGGGGAACATGACGCCAAGGCCCGTGCCACCGTCCACCGCGACGGTTCATCCCCGCGCATGCGGGGAACATCAGTGATTACGCGCCGGGATTCTTGTACATCCCGGTTCATCCCCGCGCATGCGGGGAACATTATTTTATCAGTATGCATCCTGTACGATGACTCGGTTCATCCCCGCGCATGCGGGGAACATGTACTCGGTCCCGCCGATGGTCTGTTTCTGGCCGGTTCATCCCCGCGCATGCGGGGAACATGCTGTGGTTAATGCCTTGGCATCCACCGCTGTCGGTTCATCCCCGCGCATGCGGGGAACATCTTACTGGATGGCCGCATATCTCCACGACCACCGGTTCATCCCCGCGCATGCGGGGAACATAAGCAGGCGACAGAAGCATCAATTCAAGCCTACGGTTCATCCCCGCGCATGCGGGGAACATAGTCACTGAAAGAGCGCGGCCTTGATTTCATTCGGTTCATCCCCGCGCATGCGGGGAACATATGGTGTCGCCCGGTTGACGGACTTCAAACACCGGTTCATCCCCGCGCATGCGGGGAACATCTCCTGGTCTTCTTCTGTGGGAATGGGGGTGACGGTTCATCCCCGCGCATGCGGGGAACATCTACAAGGAGTTGCGCCGACAGCCGCCCAATACGGTTCATCCCCGCGCATGCGGGGAACATATTTGGATACGCAAAAAGGCGCTGCAACTAAACGGTTCATCCCCGCGCATGCGGGGAACATACCAAGCAAAGTGCGACAGACCTCATGTCAAACGGTTCATCCCCGCGCATGCGGGGAACATATACAACCCGGCTTGGATGCCCGCCAAAATTCCGGTTCATCCCCGCGCATGCGGGGAACATATCCCCGGTATCGGAGCCACGGGAGACAAAGCCGGTTCATCCCCGCGCATGCGGGGAACATATTATGTTGTCTCGGACCGGGCGCTGACCAGACGGTTCATCCCCGCGCATGCGGGGAACATACCACTGATCCGCTGGCATAAAACCAGTTTCCCGGTTCATCCCCGCGCATGCGGGGAACATGCCTGACGCTTATATTGCTGACTTGATGTTGACGGTTCATCCCCGCGCATGCGGGGAACATTCCATCTGTTCACGTGTGGCGCCAGGCTTTACCGGTTCATCCCCGCGCATGCGGGGAACATATCGATCTTGGTACATTTCAGCCAGATTTCCACGGTTCATCCCCGCGCATGCGGGGAACATATATGACGATATCCGGGCTATTCATTGATAATCGGTTCATCCCCGCGCATGCGGGGAACATGGTGCAGTCCGGGAAACGCTCCGGGGTACTGCCGGTTCATCCCCGCGCATGCGGGGAACATATACATTGAAATGACTCCACCCAAGCACGGCACGGTTCATCCCCGCGCATGCGGGGAACATGCCAAAGTGAAGCCGTCAAGCAGCGCCCCCGCCGGTTCATCCCCGCGCATGCGGGGAACATGTTGCGTCTACGACATTTTTGATCGTGATGTCCGGTTCATCCCCGCGCATGCGGGGAACATGCACAGAATGGGCATCCAGTTTGCGCAGTCGTCGGTTCATCCCCGCGCATGCGGGGAACATCACGCTATTCTCCTTTATTTTGCTTCCTTCACCGGTTCATCCCCGCGCATGCGGGGAACATGGATGGAGTATAGACCGTGACCCCGGCAACATCGGTTCATCCCCGCGCATGCGGGGAACATTTCCATGCTATAACCGTTGCTCTTTGCCACGCCGGTTCATCCCCGCGCATGCGGGGAACATGCGTCTTCTCGGTGTTCTCATGACAAATACACCGGTTCATCCCCGCGCATGCGGGGAACATTTGCGCGGTAATGACCACGTCTTTGCGTATTGCGGTTCATCCCCGCGCATGCGGGGAACATATCATAATAGCTATTCTTCGGCCGAATTAAAACGGTTCATCCCCGCGCATGCGGGGAACATACGCGCTGCTGGCCAGCATGAGCAGCAGCCAGCGGTTCATCCCCGCGCATGCGGGGAACATTCGTACTGCATAAGCGCATACGGTAGATAACGCGGTTCATCCCCGCGCATGCGGGGAACATACCAATGAAACCGCAGCCGCCGAACTCCAATCCGGTTCATCCCCGCGCATGCGGGGAACATCGAAAAGCATTCAGCCGCTGGGGAGTATGGCGCGGTTCATCCCCGCGCATGCGGGGAACATGAGAGGGAGTATTCACCCTGCCTGCACTGGTGCGGTTCATCCCCGCGCATGCGGGGAACATCAACAAGCAAGTGAGCCCATGGGCATCAATAACGGTTCATCCCCGCGCATGCGGGGAACATTGCCTGGGCGAATCGTCCGCCGATATCGCCACCGGTTCATCCCCGCGCATGCGGGGAACATATCCAGCGCCTTAAATCTGGCTCGGATTCTGTCGGTTCATCCCCGCGCATGCGGGGAACATCGGAACTGAATTATACAACAACCGTCGCAAGACGGTTCATCCCCGCGCATGCGGGGAACATGTAGCAATCTCTCATTATCCCGATACTGTATTCGGTTCATCCCCGCGCATGCGGGGAACATGTCTGCGTTTTCCATCTGTAAATCCAGCACCACGGTTCATCCCCGCGCATGCGGGGAACATGCGCTCCATCGCAAGATAATCTCCCCAATGCTCGGTTCATCCCCGCGCATGCGGGGAACATTCCTTGGTATTTGCCGAAAGGGTGACCTTCTTCGGTTCATCCCCGCGCATGCGGGGAACATAACCATTCTCCGGAGCCGCCGCGATCTTCTTCCGGTTCATCCCCGCGCATGCGGGGAACATACTTCTTCTATCTTCTCAAAATCACTGGTCAATTCCGTTCATTAAAAAGCTACCGATTTTTTTGCCACTCAAAACGGGCTGTCCGGCTCCCCCAGCGTCCCCTCTGGCAGGAAGGAAACAAGCTTAATCCCGTCCATCTCGACCGGTATCCTCCGGTTTGTACCCAGGGTCAGAAAATCAAAACCTGATTCGGTGTTGCTGCTCCAGACCATGACGGCATTGCCATCCTCGATTCCCTTTTCCAGATTGACCCAGATCATCTCCCGCACCCGTCGCGAAACCTTGCCAACATAAACACCGGCTCGGACCTCCACTAGCCACAACCCCAGCCTGCCCCGCAAACGTTGCGGCACGTTTTCAACCACGATGACCAGCATCGCCGATACCCTCCTTGTTCGGAATTGCGGGCTCCACCGCCTCTTCATGCGCTTTCGGAACCTCCAGGCCGCCGGCGGACAATACCTGTTCGATGGTGGGGATAATCCGCTGCAGCAGCTTGGACTGGCGAAATGCGTCGCGGCAGGCAAGACGCACGTCGCGCTGCGGGTTGCGGCTCTTCTGGGCGGCAATCCGGAAGGCCACCGGCACCACCGTCTCGAACTTGAAGATATCGGCGATGTCATAGACGAACGATTGCGGCTTGCCGGTGTGGATGAAACCGACCGCCGGGGCATAGCCGGCCGCCAGGATGGCCGCCTCGCAGATGCCATAGATGCAGGCGGTAGCGGAGGACAAACAGCGATTGGGCAAGTCACCGCTACCCCATTCGGTGTGGTCGTAATTGCGGGTTTTCCATTCCACCCCGTACTGTCGGGCCAGCAGTTCGTACATCTTGCGCACCCGCACCCCCTCGATACCGCGCAACTGCTCCACACTGCGCCGTTCGGGCGGTTCCTCCTTGAAGCGCAGCGCATACATCCTGCGCACCACCTTGAGCCGGGCCGTATCGTCCAGCGCCAGTTTGGCCTGGTACAGCAGCCGGTCGGAGCGCGCCCCGCCCGGCTGACCGGCGGCATACAGGCGCACCCCGGCCTCGCCGATCCAGACCAGCAGACAACCCACCCGTGCCGCCAGCACAACGGCCGAATGGGAGACCCGTGCCCCCGGCTCCAGCATCAAGCAGGCCACCGTGCCGATCGGAATATGGGTGCGGACACCGGTCTTGTCCACCACCACAAAGGACCCGTCGAGGACATCGAGATTGCCGCGCTCCACATAGACGACCGAGATGCGGTCCTTGATCGGAAGCGGCTTCAATGGGGGCAGGATTGGTTCGGTCATGGGTTATTTCTCCGAATGGATTTTCCCATACGTAAATAGCACAGCCTACAAAAAGTAGGGGCACCCCCGTGTGGGTGCCTTGTTGCTATCATGCGGTCACCCCCGTATTACCGCATGGTTGCACCGCTGTTGATGTTTCAGGGTTTATAAGATACAGAAAGCCATCACTATCTACGGACGATCATCAAGCCTTTTC
This sequence comes from Desulfuromonadales bacterium, assembly GCA_013377095.1. Classification (GTDB taxonomy): domain Bacteria; phylum Desulfobacterota; class Desulfuromonadia; order Geobacterales; family Pseudopelobacteraceae; genus Pseudopelobacter. Next base: position 11,789 of record JACAAY010000021.1, on the reverse strand, counting down.
ACCTGCTTGCCAAGTATTTACCCTTCTCGGCGAGAACAATCTTCGCTCCGAAGCAAATGATACCGGCATATCGGGAAGACTATCTCGGCCATCGGCAAAGCTTTCCACATCCTCCTGCCGGGTAAATGATTCAAGTGGCTTTTCGCCAATAAGAAGCTGCAACGCTGCATTCCGGTCACTTCTCAAACCGGCCAGAACCGGAGCTGTCGGGATGCAGGTCTTACGTCCGAGCCAGATGCCCCAGACCGGATTATCCAGAGCATCAGCAACTTGCTTGAGAAGAGATGAGTCACCTTCCAGAACAACGCCGAAAGATGAGTCAGTCAGGTATTGCCTGTGGGTAATATGGCAATCTTTATTTTTACCTTCAGCAGTTTTGGTGTTCTTGACTGTGTGATAGTCCTGAAGCCGGCGAATCGGAAGTTCTTTATTGACACCTTTACAAGGCTTAGCAATTGCGGTCATTCTTACATGCATGAACTTTTCAAGAAATCTCTCTTCTTCTGAGCCGCCTCGCGTATAACCTAGCGCAGCACAGCACATGCCAACAACTGCGCTTTTGGTGGGCATCAATCCAGTATTGCGCCGGTTGTACTGGCTATCGAAACCCCAGGACTGGAGCGGCCCTTCCAACCGCAGGACCAGATAGGATTTGTCAGATGACATGTTCCACCACCTCGTCGATGAAGGTATTTAGCCCGACATCAGGGATCGCCTTCTCGAAAACCGCCTTAATCCCCCAAGTTTCCTTAAGTTTGGCATACTCCGATTTCAGCAGGTCAACCGACTTTGCGGCATACCCTTGCGATGATCGAATAGGTGTTTCATACGCGTTCACAAGTTGAATCGGATGCCCTTTTTCGCGGACGACGCCAAGTACATGAACTGGAAGAGTATTGCCGTTCATGGTGTTCTTGCGGGCACCGGGAATGGCCCTGATTGTAGCTTCTACAAAAGTACGCGTTACATTCTGGCGTTCTTCCCTGCTCATACAACCAAGATGATTGGTATCGGCAAGCATATCCAGATTGAGGGCTGCAAAACGGTAGTAGGTGGCGGAATTGAACTCCAGGGTGCTCGTCATGCCGGCACCAGACTCTTCTTTGGGCTGCAAATCGTCCACTGCGGAGAAGAAATCGATTTCATTGTCAACCTTGTGTGTGGAAATAGCATGGGAGAACATGGATGCCGCTTCAACGGTTAGGGAATGATCGTTGGCGACCATGCGGCCGAACAATGCAATGTCGGCGGCATCTTTCGGAAGGCTTTTAGGTTCTTTCTTCTCTCCTTTAAAGGCTTTTTCTACAGGGCTTTTAAGAATCTTGGCAACAAGCTTTGTAAAAGCATTAGCTGACAACTTTTTCTCGCCCTTCTTAGGTTTTTCAGCATCTTCTGTATCGTCCTCGCTCTCTTCCTCGTTTGCAAGCTTTGCGGTGTCAATCGCAGCAACCGCTTCAAATAATTTCTGTTTGTCGGCATATTCAAGAGTGTAAAGTAGCTTGGCAAAAATTTCGTATTCTAAAGGTGAGAGAAATACGAGAGTTTTTACTTTCCCTTCCTGCTTTGGGTCTAGCTTGGCGAGATAATGACCAGCGCAGAGAGCAAGGGCTTTTGCGATTTCTAGTTTCTCACCAAATCTTATTAGTTCTGCAGTAATTTTTTCAATAAACAGCCGGCTGCGTTTACCTTTGAACTGACCAGAGTTATCGAGATCTTTTTCGGCCAACTCCCGAATCGCTCTCTTCCACGATTGGCTCGACACCCGCGCCCGTTGGACGCCACCAAATATGGCAGTCTTGGGAGAATTGAGATCATCACGATTAAGGCAGGCAACGGGTACGGATTGAATGATATGCAGTTCCAGATGTTTCATAACTTCATTCTCCTTTGAATTGTAATTATTACAGATTGATTGGCGCCAATAGCAGCAGACCAAAACCAAACCCCTTGGCGCTACCAATACCGGCTTGATATGACTTTATAAAATGCTCCCTGTCCGTCACTTCCAATATGCCGCGAAACTGGACGCCGCCATGGTAGGCCGAGTGCTCTTTTTTTCGGAAATGGTTTTCCACCATCGGCCTGATTTCCAGCGGTTTTTCTTTTTTTTCGATAATTTGAAAACCGCCCGGAATGTTTTGCCCGGTTTCCTCATCTCGGCATCTGACCTCACCTTTTCGAATCAACCAAGATCGCAGTTCATCGGGCTTCACCAACGGTATCCGCTTCCCGCGCTTCCTCTTGCCGTTAGCGAGCAGGACCGTTTCACCATCAGCATTTCGTGGTATCAACTGCATCTTCACGGGGTTTACACGCAGGTCAAAGGCATAAAATCGATGACTCAGGAACGAGGGCGAAACTTCTCTGATTGAGAACCCGTCAACCGGGCACCACTGCGGGCATACAGGCTTTCGTTTTGACAGAACCCAAAACCGGCATGCTCCCTCCAACTGATCTATACGCGTCAGAAAATCACGCTTGGCATACGGTTCATCGGGGTAACACTCCCAAAGTTTTTGATGCCAGGTGTAGATGTCGTTGGAAACTCCTGCCATACGTAAGGTTTCCGTATCAACATCCAGACGAGCCAACCAATTCATAGGACCTCCTCTGGTGCAGATGCTACGCCTTGCGTCCAGAATGCTTCAGCCCACTCAGTTCTGGTTCTGTCGGTCCAGTATTTCAGGTCGGTTTTCAGTCTCTCGAAATTCACTGGAACATTCGCTGCCTTGGCCATCAGCACCATTCTCAAAATACGGGAATACACCTCTTCACCACGTTCTGCCGCCAACAAATGCTGAAATCTCCGTTCTGTTGGGGTCAGTTTACTGTCGTCACCTCTGTTGATGTCTTTTACCTGTTCAATGGCTTTGCAGGTTGCGCCGAAATTGCCTTTGGCTGTCTCCTCTGGATGAGTAGCAAAGAGCCCGGCAATAAAGGCAGCATCTTCATCGTCAATCGCCACTCCTAAGCGATTTAACGCCGGCCATGCACGGTGCTTTTTGTTATCCACCAGAATGCAACGAAGGTTGGCCATCATCCCCCGATCATCCCTGGCTTTACATTTGCGGAGTTGCTCAAGAAGCTGGCTCATTCTTTTTCCTCCATGGTTTCAGTGGTATTCGTCTCGGGTTCATCTTTCGCTTTCCTCAATTTCTGTAAACCTTTGGCAAAGGCCCGCAGTTGTCGCGGGGTTTCCTGTCCACAGACAACTGAATAAGCCTCACAGGCTGACTTGAAGAGCATCTTGCGCCATGCGTCACGAGTGAGAATTGCTGAATCAGTGCCGATTGCTTCTATATGGGCCATGAGAAGGTGAAGATTCATCTCGACTTTTGTCCAATATGCAAGAAACGCTTTTTGTGCCAAACGGTCGCGTAAAGCATTTTGTTCTTTTGCCTGCGTTCTTTTCACGCGAGGCTTCCAGTCACTATCAACCGCAATACGATAATCTTCTATAGCCCAGCGCAATTTCCGAGAATACCCTTCCGCACCAACAACATTGGCATCGCCAATAACTTCAGTCTGATATACAGGGAAATAATTCTGGAAGGCTGGAGAGATGTGAAAAACTGATTCCATTCCAATGTCCATAGACGCTTGGTCGCGAGTAATTGCACAGACATGAAAATCGAACTCGCTATCTAGAGGAGCATTTTGCATGGCAAACGGACCGCCGAGCCCCTCTGCCGTTCTTTTTACGAACAGCGCGGTCAACTCTCTCCATAATGCTTTTGTGGGATCAACTTTGACAACTCGTCGCTCTTTTACTTCATTCCCCTTTTTGTCCTTCGACGTGACTACACGAACAGCCGCTGTCGGCTCTGCAGCAAAACCGTCTTTGTATGTGTCGTACTTGAAACCATTACAGCAGTACATCTGGTCTGAGTCATGAATGAAGCGAATCCACCTAGAAATCGGCACTAAACGCCCCAAATATGTCTTGGATGCATTTATCACCCTTTCATGTCCGGTATCAGGAGACTCAGGAAACAATTCCCAAACCGGCCTTCCAAAAGTGATTTCTGAATATTCGTAATCCTTCTTTTTGCTGATTTTGAATGACTTGTAGGTTTGCCCAACCTTTTCATATGTCGGTAAATTTAAATAAACAGTCTTGGCCAGGGATTTTCCGCGCAACAAACAGTGCGCCATTGATTGAGATAAGCAAGGAGCATCAGGATTTCCGACCTGCGCAGTTTTTGTCGTCAGCCACTGTGCAACGGGTGAACCGCCACCAGAAGAAAAATTCTGAAAGGTTAACAGGTTAAGTGCAAGCCTGGCCGGCCCAACATTTCGACAATTAAGTTGACCACCATGATCAAAAAGCGTCGAGTTGTTGCCGGTTGCCAGTTCAAAATCTAATAGTGCTACAGGAGAAGTTTTCTCCCCTGTCAAGTCCTTAACCTGAAGCCATGGCTTTACCTTGTGAAACAAATCGAATGAATTCTCCCAATGCTTAAGGTACTTGTATGATGCTTCCGGGAGCTTTTTCGGAACGTCACACCACTCGTAGTAATCCTTGGGGCCATCCAGTGCAGCATGCGCCACACAGAGAAACAATCGCATCAGCGCCACACGCTCATGGGGACGGACTGACAGGTCCACATACTTTTCGCCTTCAGCAAGCACAGTGCTCAGGCTTGCCAAGTCCGGTTTGCCGGATAGAGTTACAACCGGTATCCACGGGTCAAAAGCTACATTCATAATCCCTCCTCTCAGGATGTTTTCCCAACTGCAAGGCCCAACTCGTCGGAATAGCTAAGCTTAATGCCGCTATTTAAGCCGTTGATTTCAATGTTTCCGCATTCAGTCACAATCCCGGCACACTGCTCACCGTAGAGATAATCCGCAAATGCCGGCTCAGGGTTTACAAATTCAAAGCAGTATCGAGGAACCTTGACCAGATTCCTGTGTATCGCCTGAGCAGTCGGGAAGCAGAAGGTTTCCCCTCCTAAAAACCCCGTTGTGCCATCGATAAAGACCGCATTCTGACGGCTGAAGTTCCGGCAAAGAACCAGTGAGAAGGTCGGCATCTCGTTGATTCTGGTCTGGACGCCTTCCCGGTCGTCCAAGGCCAACTGCCAGATGTTACTGTTTCGCGAAGCAATCAGCGCTTTTGCCGAATCTGTCCCGAACCACTCTTCATATAATTTCTGCCAGGACGGTGGCTCTTCCCGGTCCATATTATAAGTTTCTTCAATCAAACTTCGAATTTGTGCCGGTATCGAAACCATACCATGCTGCGCTTTCCACAGTTCCAACGTCCGCAGGAGAACAAACGGAGCATAAACTTTCGACTTTTTGCCGAGCACTTTCATAATCGCCATTGGTTCGATGCGACGAAGCTCTTCAAGAGATTCATCTTCTTCGATTATGCAGATTCGAGGCGCATCAACAGGGCGATTCTCCCGCGAATGCCGCCAGAGACGGCCAAGACGTTGCAGAAGCATGTCAGTAGGGGCCAGTTCTGTAATCAGAAGATCGGCATCAAGATCAACGCTTTGTTCAACGACCTGAGTTGAAACAAGTATGGAAGCGCAACGGGTTTTGCCGTCTTTCCCAAAACACGCCATCCATTTTCTTTCGAGCTGTTCACGCCGCCAAAAAGGGAACCGGGAATGAAGGAGCCCGACTGGAAACTCCCCTTGAGACAGATTGTCAAGCAGTCGAAACTGTTGTTGTGCCGCTCCAACCGTGTTGCAAATCCAGAGCACGGAGCCACCTTTGCGAGCCAGAGATACCGCCTGTTCTATGGCATCGGACGCAGCAACAAAATCAACCTGGACAGCCCTTGATTCCGGAGGCAACGCAGAAACCGACTTACATGGCTGTTGGCTGATTTGGCCCGTAATAAGGGGATACGGCTGTTTTGCGTCATCCTGTGAAAAAGCTGGTGAGTCAACAATCTGCCTGCGACGTTTTCCGGTAAGTGTGGCTGAAAGGACAATGACCGTGCAGCCAAGCCCTTCAAGGGTTGATATGAGCTTGTCGATCAACCTTCCGGTATAGACATCGTAGGAATGCACCTCGTCAAGAATCACAACTTTCCCAGCAAGCGCAAAATGTCGAACAAAGAAGTGTTTCGCTGCCACTACACCAAGCAATGCCTGGTCAACCGTACCGATCCCGAAGGGAGCGATCAGTGCCCGTTTCGCCGAGGAGAACCAATCCCTTCCAGCCCTTGCATCATCGCTGTCGGCATCCTTGTTCGTGATGACAGGTGATAAAGGAAGATTTTTCTCCATCAGCCAAGAGTTGCCATGAATAAGCCTGCTTGAACTTTCTGCGCCGGATATGCGGCGGACAAACTCATTCATCCGGATATGCATCCTGTTACTTGTCGCCTGAGTCGGCAAAGCGAAATATATTCCTGTCGCTTTTCCGGAAATGAGTAGTTGATATGCCGCCCACAATGCTGCTTCCGTTTTCCCCATCCCCATTGGCGCTTCAATCACATAGATTCCCGGTTCAGTGATTGTCGCCAGAGTTTTCAATTGCATTTCATTGGGAACCCATTCAATCTCCGGTTTTTCGGTATCGTGAAACAGATCATTAAATGATAGATTCCGGATAAATACCGTCTTGCATAAACCTATTGAGTCAAGTGCTTGCCGTGCTACTTCGGATTGATTTTCCGGGATATTGTCTGCCGGGAAGAAACGTTCATCTGAACCAATCCAGTCAGCAACAGTGGTAAGTCCGGCAAGCCACCAGAGCGAAGGCGATTCAGCGGTAATGGAAAAAGGCGTACCCTCTTCAACGTAAAAATCCCAAAGTTTCTGAGCAGTAGTATTGCGTTCTGCGTCCCAATCTATCATGCTGTACGTGTCGTTAATTGCGCCAATAGGACGATAGACACGATCAGTAGGGGTTGATAGGCGACCGTGGTGAGCGCCAAGCACTGTTGAAAGATATTTGGCGGTTCTCCCGTCAACGTTATTCTTTAAAAGAAATGATTGTATTGCCGCATGGGAAACCTTGCCGTGATCCGGCTCCATGGACGTATCCCAACAGGCGTTTCTATCGATCTTGGCAAGCTTATTCTCCTCCAACCACGTTTGACACTTGCGCTGAAAGCCAGGAGATATCTTGCCGAGATCGTGAAGAGCTGCAAACGCGCCAACTTTAGAAGCTGACAGGTTGAAATGTTCGAGAAGTTCCGGCGCTGATTCGGCGATACATCGCGCCACGCAGCCAACATTAACCATGTGATCATAAACTGAAATACCCGGTCGCCCATCTGGAGTAGCCTTAGCCCAAAATTCCATTTTTTTGCGTCTCCCTCCGCCTTCCCCCAACACCGGAAAAACGCCTTCACTTCATCCCCCAAACCGGGCGACCACATGGGGATCACCCCTACCACTCACATCCCACCCCCCCCACACCCTACCACAACAGCTCAGGCTAATAACCACTTCTAATGTCTGAACGGCATTTCTTCTTCGACCCAGGATTCAAGGGCAAATACGCGAATGCCGGTAACATGAAAGGCCGGGCGAATAGAAAAACGGGCGAACACAAGGTTCGCCCCTACGATCCATTCAATGCAACCCAGACCCGGCCGGCCAGCCGCGCATCCCCCAATGCCCGGTGAAGACTGCAGTCGTCCGGGATACCGCCCAGAACATGCCGGGCCACTGCCTCCAGCCGGTGGCTGCCCAAACGGGGAAAACGCCTGCGGGCCAACTTGAGCGTGCAGATGCTCCGGTTTGTCAGCGACAACCCCAGAAGTGCAAGTTCATGACGGATGAAACCGATGTCGAATGCGGCGTTGTGAGCGATCAGCGGCGAATTGCCGGCGAACTTCAGAAAAGAGGCCCAGACTTCTTCCGGTCCAGGCGAGCCCCGAAGCATTTCACTGGAGATGCAATGCACCCTCTCGGCTGCAGGATGGATGCAGCACGCCACATCGATGAGGCTGGCAAATTCGGCTACAGCCTGCCCGTTCCAAATCTCGACTGCGGCCACTTCTATCACCCGACTTCCACGAAGCGGACTGATACCGCTGGTTTCCACATCAATGGAAATCATCCGTTTCACAGTACCCCTCAATGGATAATTTGAATCAGCCATCATGACATCCACTCTACCACCCGACCTCCCCCATTCCGTGTCATACCTGTGAATATTTTTTCACCATCAGCAAAATTTCTTCACCGATCCTCTCTCTCAGCCATTCCGGCTCGACCACCTCGGCGTGGGCACCGTGCTTCAGTACCTCCCGCATGATCTCCGCCTCGTGGGAAACAGGGAGGGTGATCTGCACCCCTCCGTCTTCGAGTATCTCCTGCCTTTGGTCGGGGTGCCAGACCTCGTCCCGCACCCAGCGCGACCTTTCGGACGAGAACCTGACGGTCACCTCGAAGCGCCGGTGATTCTGGAAGATGCCGAAGGTGCCCTCAAGAAAGGGACGCCATTGCTCCTCGTCGCGCTGGCTGAAGGTGTCGTCTTCGAGTTTGATCATACTGATTCTTGAGAGGTGAAAGTCCCGCCACTCGCCCCGCAACCGGCAGAAAGCAACCATGTGCCAGGCACCCATGTAGTTCAGCATGTGGTGTGGCTCGGCGGTGCGCATGGTGCAAGCGCTGGACAAGGGAGAGTAATAGCAGAAGGTAACGGGACGGCAGGTGAGGAGGGATGTAGCGATCTGCTGGAAGACGAGCGGGTCTCCCGGCGAGAACCCCTGCCAGCGAAATGAAAATGCCCGCTCGGGGTTGACCCCGGCGGGCAGGTTCTGCGAGAGTAGAGAGCCGAGCTTGGTTGAAACCTTGCCCAACTCATCGCCCAGCGGGCCGGCGGCTGCATCGATCAGGAGCTTGTGCGAGGCAAGCAGCGCCACCAGTTCGGATTCGGTGATTCGCACGACCGGAAACATGAAGGTCGGATCGTCGTAATAAAAGCCCCTTCTCGACTGATCGTAAATGAGAGGCGCCCCGAGGCGGTCACGGAAATACTCGATGCTCCGCTGGCCGGTCTTGGCAGAACATTCGAACTTGGCCGCCAGGTTAGTCGTGTTCGGATAGTGTCCTTTTCTTACTTGGCAGTCGAACCAAACGAAGCGTTCAAAATAGAGTCGGTCTCCCATCTGCCCCCCCGTATAAAATTCCAATCCGCACCAGCACTCAACGGTGCTTAAACCGGCAATGAATCGCAATCCGTTTCCTCTGAATCACTCTGAGACTTAAACACATTTGCATCACAAAATAAATGCTTCTAATGCAAAAAAACTGAGCAGTCGGGAAGTGGATCAGTCATCAAAACACCAGCTGTGAATGGAAAACTGGAAAAGGACAAGCAGACCATTGAGGGATATTTCGGGAACGACTCCAAATAGACGCCAGAAACAGCAGTGCCCCGGCTACATGCGATAGCCGGGGCATACAAACGAAAATCCGCCGTTAATATTTAATGAAGGAGATACATCTTACAGCCTCCATTCACCAAAACACGTCACTTCTGCCGGCAGAATTTCTGCCGTAACAGTCTGATCTCCTTAGATAGATGCCTAAAATTAACTCAAATTTTTTCGGCTATTTATTGGCTATTACCAATCAAAGTGCCCACCGCCGTTACCTCAATAACTTGATCTTCTGATACACCTCGCTGAGCCTTTGGGGCCGGCATGCTTTGTTGCATTTGGTGGCGGCCCCCTTGGTTAACTATTGATATAAATCCCTTATGTCACTGTAAAAGCTTCAGCCTCTGGTATGCCATACTGCGAAGTTGAGTCAGGGTGATCTTGAGCGCCGACTTCTGATCGGCGCTCAATTTGGTGATATCCAGCACGTCGAGCCGGTTATAAAATTGATCCACAAACGACAGGTCTATCGGCACATCATCTGACTTGGGCTTGGGCTTGGCCGTTATTTTCCTGATTTCACCCCTGGTGAGCCCCTTTTCCTTGTATTTCGCGTAGAGTGCGGTCATCTTTTCCGGGGTATTCTGCTTGGCGATCTCCATGAGTATCCCCAGAATGGCCTTGGGGTCTTTACGGCAATCGTCCTTCACTTCCGCCGGCAACCGGTTGAGCGAAAGTATTCCCGAAAGGGTCGATTCCGCCTTGCCGAGGACACGGGAAAGATCGCTCAGGGCGTAATCATGCTGACCCCGCAGCCGCTCGATGCCCTCGGCCTCTTCGATGGCCGTCAGATCCTCCCGCAACAGGTTCTCGATAATGGAGATCTCGGCCGGTTCGCCGTCGGTGATGATGGCGGGGATCGTGGCCAACCCGGCATTTTTGGCCGCCTGATGACGCCGCTCACCCGAGACGATGATAAATCCCCCTTCCGTACCCGCCCGCACCAGGATCGGCTGCAACACCCCATGCCCGGTAATGGAAGCCGCCAACTCGGCCAATGCCTGTTCGTCAAAATACTTGCGCGGTTGCTCCGGGTCCGGCTGAACGTCACTGACGTTCAAATCGTACAGCTTGCCTTTTTCATACGCGGCCGGTTCCGGCGCGAATGCCTGTTTATTAGCCATTTGCTTTTCCTCCTTTTCGGGTCAGATATCGAGGGTTAGGTATCGGGGGGCAGGAACGTTTCTGATATTTTCGCATAACTTCGCAAGTCCTAACGTGGTCTATTCATCCTTGGAATGCCAGAAACTCAAGCCTGTACCCTGCAGACCATCCCTCCGTTCGATTCATCTTGTTTCATATGCGAACGAGCCTTTTCTCCACGGAACGTTTTGACTGGGGTGCCTGTGTCAACACTGCAATACGAAAAACCCCTTTGTTGAAACGCAAAGGGGATCTGGTATTTACATAACTCTATTGTCATTGCGGCGGCCCCTCTATCCGATTTATATCGCACAGGTGACTTTGCGTCACCAGGTCACCCCGGCTTTGCCTTTTCGATTTAATTTATGTTAATCGCAAAAAACATATTTAAAATAAAAAATCAACACATTTAATGTTTATTCTAATAATTATAATTTTTACATCTTTAAGCTGGCCTTATATCAGCTTACGTATGTGGGTATATGCAGGGGAGTTTATGCAGTGCAGTCCTCCGCATAAGCCAGACAAAGGAACTGTTCGTAGGTTGAAAAACTCTTGGCCCAGTATTCTCCTCGGTAACGCTGGACGGAACGGTTGAATTCGTACCGAGGCAGATGCTGAAGGAGCTGTTTGAAAACGGTTGGTCCGGTGTGCATTACTACCCTCCTTTTAAGCTAGGAAGGTTACACTCGGAACGAATTCATGTCGAAAAAAGAACAATTGTCAAAAATAACAATTGAGATTATATGGTTATATCAGTGCACTCAAAATTTACCGGACAGTAGTGACTTTTTTCCATAAAATGGAATGCGATTTTCACAGGAGGGCAAAATCATGAACCTGCCCAGTATCCGCGCTTTCATCCTTATCCTTCCGCTATTTGCTGCTTTCATCATCCTGGATTCCGTCCATGCGGCCACTACCCTAACCGTAACAACTACAGCAGATAATTCTACGTTCACGTTGGGCGACGGTAGTTGCCTTCTTCGCGAAGCAATACTTGCTGCCAGCGGTGGCCCCTCCACAGCCGATTGCGGCGTTAATAACGGAGCGCCCTATACCATAAAATTCGCAGTGTCAGGCACTATCACACTGGTTTCGGAACTCACTATTGGCAGAGACATGACCATTGACGGAGTCGGGCAGAATATAACCGTCAGCGGCAACGACTCGGTAAGGGTGTTTTACGTAAATTCCGATGTTACCTTCAACCTGAAGAACCTGATCGTAACCAACGGATTATCTGAATCGGGCGGTGGCCTTTACAACAAGGGAACTCTTAATG
>JACAAY010000209.1 GCA_013377095.1 Desulfuromonadales bacterium | reverse complement strand
TTCAGGCATTTTCCATTTCAATATCCCGGTCTTTCATGAAACTTTTGACACTATCGAATCAGAGCTTACAGTGGTTATGCTACTTCCAAATCGGTATTTGTCAAAAAAAAAGTACCGGGGATAGCTGTAGAAATAAAGCATTGGTGGAATAATCCTGCTTGCATGAAATTTTCGGAGATTATAATCTGAAAAATCATTTTAAGCAGTCTCGTCATGCGAAATGATTGTAGAGATACTACCTTCCGAACCGAGGGCTGAGATGGAGTTACTACAGTCGCGCACTTCATATTCTCTGCTGATTATGGAAGATGACACCTTGGTCTGCAAGGTAATCGGCCGCATGATTTCCCTGACCTTCCCCGATATTTCCGTCTACACTGCTGAAAATGGGCAGGTTGGAATGGAACTTTTTAATGAACATAAACCGGACATTGTCATCACCGACATCAATATGCCGGATATGGATGGCATTCAGGTAGCCCGCGAAATCAAATCGATCAAACCTGAAACAAAGTTCATCGTGCTTACCGGATACAGCGATGAAAAACATCTGGACGAATTCAGAGAAATCGGCTTCAACGATTACATCGTGAAACCGATCAACTTCGATAGCCTGTTCGCCGCAATTGAAGCGTGTCGGATCGAGGTCACGCAGTAATAAAAGGTGCCTGAATGAAAGCAGACAACAGAACTCGCGAAGGACTCCTGGCTGAAAACGAAGAGCTCCGGTTCCGAGTGGAACAGGTGGAAAAAGAGCTGCACGCCCTTGATAACGCCGGAGTTGATGCTTTTATGGCATCGGGGAGGCTTGCCTGCTCCATTATCGAACAGGCGGGAGAGGCAATTATTGTCTGCGACGAAAGGGGACACATTATTCAGACCAGCCGGCTTGCTCATCAGCTGTGCGGTGAAAATCCACTGTTGAAGCGGTTTAACGAATTGTTCCCGTTGAAGGTGGTCAAAACAGAACGTGTGTTTTCGGTGATGACCCCGCTGCAGGGCACATGTCTGGAAAGTGTCGAAGTTGAATTTATTCGGAGCGACGGTCAGATATGTCATTTACTGCTTAATGCCAGACCGCTTACGAATGACCGGAACCACATTGCCGGTTGCGTAGTGACACTTACTGATTTTACCGAACGGAGACAAGCCGAAGATTCGCTGCGACGCGCCAAAGAGGAGTGGGAGCGAACCTTTGCCAGTGTGCCCGATCTGATCATGATTCTCGACAACCAGCACAGGGTCCTGAGAATCAATCAGTCCATGTCACGGAGTATCGGACTCGAATCAGAAGAATGCATCGGGCTTCCCTGTTATAAAGTTATCCATGGGACATCCCTGCCGCCTGAGTGCTGCCCCCATTCAAGAACAATTGAGGACGGCTGCAATCATACTGAAGAGCTGCATGTGGAACGATTCGGGGGCGATTTTCAGGTGACCACGACCTCTCTTCTGGATGAAAGGGGCGAGTGTGTCGGCTCCGTCCATATTGCTCACGACATTACCGAACGTAAACGGGTCGAGGAGGCGCTCCTGCAGAGTGAAAGCCGTCTCCGGGCAGCCAATGAAGAATTACAGGCGATTTTCAATACGGTTCCCATCGGACTGGCGATTTCAGAGGATGCTCAATGCTTCCATATACGTGGCAATCCGGCCAATGAACGCATGCTCGGAGTTTCGCCGGGAGGTGAGTTATCCAAAAAGGCGCCGCTGCCACCTTCTTACCGTACCATGCTCAACGATCTCGATCTTGCGGTCGAAGAACTCCCCTTGCAGCGAGCCTGCCGCGGCGAAGCAGTAACCGGACAGACACTGGACATAGTGAGATCTGACGGGCAGGAAATCACTCTTTTCTGTTCTGCCATGCCCTTGCTTGGCGAAGAAGGAAAACCTCGTGGAGCCGTCGGCGCTTTCATGGATATTACCGCATTAAAGCGGGCCGAGCTTGACCTGAAAAAAGCCCATGACGAACTGGAACAACGAGTCAGCGAGCGGACAGTGGAGCTGGCAGACACCGTGGAGATTCTGCTGGGAGAAATGTCCACCCGGGTAACGACTGAGAATAACCTTTTACGACAGAACCGGCTCTACACCGTGCTGTGCGACATCGATCAGGCCATTATCCGCGCACATAACCGGGATTCCCTTTTTAACGATTTCTGTCGCATAGCCGTTGAGCAGGGAGGTTTTCTTCTCGCCTGGGTAGGACTCGTGGACGAAAAAAGCGGTCTGGTGCGCAGAGTGGCTGCCAGCGGAGCAACCGGCTACCTGGACGATATTGTTGTTTCTGCCATTGAGGGACAGGCTGCAGAAGGCCCCACAGGCATCTCTATCCGCCAAGGTACGTACTACATCTGCAACGACTTCCAGAATGCATCCTGCACCGAACCTTGGCATGAAAAGGGGCGTATCCATGGGATCAAGTCCTCTGCTTCGGTTGCCGTGATGGAGGAAGGAAGGGTGATCGGCGCACTCAACCTGTATGCGGGTGAAATGGATTTCTTTGACCGACAGCATGCGGAACTGCTGGTGAAGATGGGGGCGGATGTCTCGTTTGCCCTCGACAATATGGCGCGGGAGGCTTGTCGTCAGAAGGCCGAACGGGCTCTGCAGGAGGAAACACTTGAGCGCCTGAGGGCTGTGGAGGAGCTGCGCGAGAAGGAACATCTGCTCATGCAGCAGAGCCGTCTGGCAGCCATGGGAGAGATGATCAACAACATTGCCCACCAGTGGCGCCAGCCATTGAATGCCCTGGGGCTCTTGATTCAGCAGACGCAGTTGTTTTACGATATGAACCTGTTCAACAAAGAGTTTCTGGATGAGAGTGTGAACAAGTCCATGGATTTGGTCAATCACATGTCCCAGACCATCGACGACTTCAGGAACTTTTTCAAACCGGACAAGGAAAAGGTCACATTCTCGGTCCATGGGGTGGTTGAGAGGACCTTGTCACTGGTGGAAGATGGTTTCAAAAGTCAGCTCATCAGTATTGAGGTACGATTCAATGCCGATCCGAAGATAATCGGGTTCCCGAATGAATTCTCCCAGGTCCTGCTCAATATTCTGATGAATGCCAGGGATGCTCTGGTGGAAAAACGCACCAAGGGCGCAAAGGTCATGGTCAACGTCGGCGAGGAAAACGAGAGAGCCGTGGTGATCATTGCCGACAATGCCGGCGGCATAGCGGAAGAGATTTTGGGCAAGATTTTTGATCCGTACTTTACCACCAAGGGACCGGACAGGGGGACGGGAGTGGGACTGTTCATGTCAAAAACCATCATAGAAAAAAACATGAACGGCAGGCTGACAGTACGCAACACCTCTGACGGTGCAGAGTTCAGGATCGAGGTATGAACCGAATGTTTTTGCTGTGAACTGCAGGGCGCTGGGTTAGGCTTGCATTTTGAACGCTCGGCAGGGAACTTGCGGCCGCGTTAATGCGGCCGTAAGTTCAAATAATCCCTGCCATAAAAAACCATCGAGCGCCTAAGCCTCTCGAAGCATGTAGCCCTTTCCGCGAACCGTATGAATCAGTTTCGTGGGATAGTCCCTGTCTACCTTCTTGCGCAGATAGTTGACATACACATCGATGATGTTGGTGAAGCTGTCAAAGGAATAGTCCCAGCAGTGTTCGGCAATCATGGCACGGGATAACTCCTTGTTTGGATTACGCACCATGTATTCCAGGAGCCCGTATTCTTTGGCGGTCAGTTCGATTTCATTGCCGCTGCGCCATACGTTGTGGGTGACCGGATCGAGTCGCAGGTCGGCAAAGAATATCTCTGCGCCGCGGTCCCGTTCGCTGCGCCGCACCAGCGCCTTGACGCGGGCCAGCAACTCGGCAAAGGCGAAAGGTTTGGGCAGATAGTCATCGGCGCCAGCCTCAAGTCCGGAAACGATATCCTCGGTTGTGCCACGGG
>JACAAY010000208.1 GCA_013377095.1 Desulfuromonadales bacterium | reverse complement strand
TTGCCGCGGCACTGCTGCACGGCTTGCCCACGGCCGCCGAACGGTCGGGAACGATTCCGGTATCCACCATCAGCTTCTCGAAGGCCTTGTTGAGCATGGTCCAGTTCATGTCCATGTCGATGACGTGGATCGGGAACGGCACCGCATCGATGATGGCCTCGTACCAGACCACCTTGTCCACAACCGTATCCAGGGTGGCGTTGACACCGGCCACGACCTTGCGGAAATCGCCCTGATGCCTGCTCTCGTCGGCACGGGTGTCGAAGTTGCCGTGGATCGAGGCTTCCGACAGCAAGTTGGCGTCGCTGACCAGGGCGTTGATGGATTCCATCATGCGGACGAAGTTGGGCACCAGGGTGTCGTTCTCGCTGAGCCGCCCGGCGCCGTTGCCGGCGGCCCTGTACCTTTCCAGGTCGCTAGTGTCGCCGTTGGCGATATTGCTGGCCGTCTTGCCAATGTAGACGAGTCTTTTCCTGATCTCGTTGACCACGTGGCCGACTTCGGCGTAGATGCCCAGGTATGTTCCCTCGACCTTCTGCGAGTGATCGTTAACAGACAACTTCTGCAACACGTTGTTTGCTTCCACAAGACCGCCAAGTCCATCGATGCAGCGGTTGATGCTCAGCTTGATCTGGTTGTAGTCGCCGCGGTATTCGTCGCTGATCGCTTCCGGCATCTCGCCCTGGCTGATCTTCCCGATGTAGCCGGTGGTCACCTTGAGCGGCGCGGTGAAGTTTTCGAAGAGGTTGTTGAGACCACCAACCGCCCTGGAGAAGAAGCCCTGGTGTTTTTCCGGATCGACACGGGTATCAAGATGCCCCTCGTAGGAAGCGATGCACATTGTCCGGATATCCATGCGCAATGCTTCGTTGGCATGTTTGCAGCGGTTGAGGCTTTCACGCAGTTCTCCAAAATCACCCTGGTAACCACTGGTTATTTCCTCAAAAATTTCACCGCGACTCAGTTCGTCAATATGTTTCGCCGCGTCATGAATCGGTTCAACCACCGCATCGAGGGTGGCGTTGAAACCTTCGATGATCTTTCTGAATTCACCCACGTGCTGCCCGGCATCGGCACGAATTGAGAGCTTACCGGCCGTGGCGGTTTCTGACAGTGATGTGGCGTCAGCAGCCAGTGCACGGATGGCATCGACCATTCTCTTCATGGCCGCCATGACGCTGGTGGTGTCACCGGGAGCCAGATGTATCTCCTTGCTCAGGTCGCCAGCCGCAACCTTATTCGCCAGTTCCGCAACCTCGTTGGCTTCTCCGCCAAGCTGGCCCAGCACGGCTGCCACGATCCTGCCGCCGAGTCCGATGGCCAACACAGCGGCGGTCGCCAAGAGCGCGAACATGATCAACGTTGTTGCGCCACCACCGGTTGAGCCCTGGGTTCCGGCCGTCATTTTCGCCCCGATTACACCGATTACACCGCCAATAAGCGTCATCGAGACAAACCCGCTCATCAGCATCTTTTTCAGTCCCATGTCCTTGAACATTCCTATTCTCCTTTGTAAGAGTGCTACTCCGTTACTCGTAACGTCTGTCAAGCATAGAGGTGATCGCTCTCCCCACCAGCCATTTCCGCTATTGAATGCGCCGCATGATTCTCCAACATGCGGTCGATGTTGAGGATCATGATAAATTCGTTGTTATGCTTGCCCATGCCACTGATGAAATTCGTGTCGACCCGTGAACCGACCCTGGGTGCCGCCTCGATCAGACCGGGGTCGAGCTCCAACACCTCGCGCACCGAATCCGCCAGGGCGCCCATCACGAATGTGGAACCGTCAGCCAGGATTTCCATGACAATGATGCAGGTATCAACGGTGGTATCCGCCTCGGGCAGACCGAAAAGAACCCGCATATCCACAACGGGCACCACACTTCCGCGCAGATTGATTACCCCTCGCATGTACGTCTGTGTCTTTGGAATTCGCGTCACGGAGGTGTATTCCAGGATTTCACGTACCCTGGCCACATCCACCGCGAACACCTCGTTATCCAGAACAAACGTGAGATACTGGGTTGCCAGCAACTCTTCGCCCATTATTACCACTCCTTCCGGTTTCAATTTTTCATGTGTGCCGCTGATTTTAATGAGTACAACATGCGTGCCAAGAAGCCTTTCTTGACGACAAAGGGAGCAAAGTGATTTTATATCGACAACTTATGAATAGATGGGTATTGAGAGGTGATATGGAAGGACGAACTGCTTCAGAAAGGAGGGGTGACATGTCACAGCGGGCACTGTGCCATGTCACACCTTAAGTGTGACATGGCACAGTCTGGTTCCGCGTGACACGGGGTGATAACTCTTCAGATATAGGTTTCCATGATTTTCCGGAATTCGTCTTCAAGTTCCAGAAACGCCTCAACGATGACCGGGTCGAAATGAGTCCCGCTATGCTCCAGAATCATGTTCCTGGCCTGTTCATGATCAAATCCCTTACGGTAGCAGCGGTCGCTGCGCAGTGCATCATAGACATCGGCAACCGCCATGATTCGCGCTGAAAGGGGAATGTTCCTGCCCACCAGACCGTCAGGGTAGCCCTTGCCATCGAATCGTTCATGATGATAGAGAGCGATCTCGATTCCCATGCCGATAAAGGCGTTGTCCGAATAGTTGTTATTTCTACTTTGTTATTACCTTGCAATCAAGATGACACTTTGATATAGTCTCGCCAAGGAGGTGTCCCATGGCGAGACAGGTTCATATTAGCGATGAGGCAATTCAGCAAGCCAAGCAATTAAGGGAGAAGGCCACAACAATCAAAGAGTATCGACGGGCACTTTCAGTCATATTGGTTGCTCAGCTTGGTCTGGATGCTGATCAAGCAGCTGAAGTGTTGGGAGCAAGCCGCCGTACTGTTTTTCGAGATCGAAGCAATATTTGCAGTCAAGATGTCTCAAATAAAAAGTCATGGGGTGGCCGAAGACACTGTGCCATGACCATTGAGCAAGAGCGTGAGTTCCTTGCTGAGTGGGAAGCTAAAGCCACGGCTGGCGGCGTCCTTACTGTGCCTCCCATTCACTCTGCCTTGGTTGCGCTACTCGGACATGACATTCCAATGTCAACGACCTATCGTCTGCTGGCGCGGTATGGCTGGAGAAAAGTACAGCCAGATACAAAACATCCAAAGAGCGATCCTGCTGCGCAGGACGAGTTCAAAAAAAACTGCCCGAAACAGTGGCTGCCGCCTGCGTAAAGAACGAACTGAATTTGCCTATTCGCCTGATGTTCCAGGATGAAGCACGCTTTGGCAGAATGAGCGACCCACGAGCATGTTGGGCACCTGCTCCGCAGAGGCCAGTGGTCAACCTGGCATTGATCAGGGAGTTCCGGTACGAATATGCCGCCATCAGTCCATGGGATGGTTGTCTTGACTTTATGACAACCGAGAAGATGAATACTGAAAACATGTCCATCTTTCTCGAACAAGTCAGCAAGGCCCACGAGAACGAGTTCATAGTCATGGTGCTTGATGGAGCATCATCCCATAAATGCAAGGATCTCATAATTCCAAAGAACGTATCGCTGGTCCTGCTACCACCGTACTCACCGGAACTGAACCCGGCCGAACAGATATGGAATGTGTTGCGACGAGACTACTTTGCCAACAGGGTTTTTGACTCTCTTGATGCTGCCACAGAACAAGCTGAATATGGCCTGAGCCAAATGGCTGCAAATAAATCAGCAATGCAGCGACTGGCTAATTGGCCCTGGATAAGTGCCATCTTGAAGGCCTAATGGAATCAGCATCTGTGATCGTAGGTTGTATCCGTCCGTTTCTTGTTGTAGCTTGATGGGGCTGATCAATGGGCAGACGGAAAAACCTTCTGAATAGTTGCGTAAAGACGATTGAAATGACTTTAACAGCGAGGTGACAACAGGACATGACCAAGGCAGATATCGTTGAAAAAATAATGATCGG
>JACAAY010000207.1 GCA_013377095.1 Desulfuromonadales bacterium | reverse complement strand
ATCATTATTTTAGTCACTTAACTGTAACTTGAGTTTAGTGATGCATTAGTGTTACTAAAAAACCCAAAGCATGCGAAAAATCATTTCAAACTAACCGACTCGACATTTTTGTCGGAGGGGAACCGTGAAATTCACGGAATTATCTGGATGCAGATTGTTTCGATGACCCAAAATGAAATTTCTACGCTAAATGTCGCGTAAGTATACTCAATCCGGGCAAATATTGGAGAATTCCCCTCTGACAAAGCCAGCAACGTCGAGAGAGCTGTACGAAAGAGCTTCTTGCGAGCGCTCCGTAATCTCCAGCAAATAGACGAAACTTCGAGTCATATCCTGCCATCACGACGTTAAGCATGTGCCCCAAGTGGATAATGTCCTCAATGCAGTTCTGTCAGCATCTGATAAATATGAATAGGTGGTATAGCGCATGAAAAATCGTCTTGTAGAACGTTATGATTCATCAATATTGCCTGATGAACTTACCAAAGTGTATATTATATTGAAAGATGGATCGCATATTGAATCAACAGTAACAAATATCAGTTCTCATGGGATGAGAGTGGACATTTCGTTACCGCCAAGCAATATGATGGCGGTCCCTCAAAAGAAAGAGACGATAAAAGTAGCTTTATTATCTGGTCAAATTGTGTTTTCAGGCTTGTGCATATACTCCGATATTGGACCAGATGGTAGGGCCGGTATCGGAATTTATTTCTATTATCCCAACGAACAGACCAAACTTCAAAAGATGCTTGAAGAAATCCTGTCAAGGTTTGATTCCAGGAGTGATTCAGGTTCAAAAGACAAGAATCCCAGCGATGTCAAGGAATATACCCCCCAAGAATGGGAGCAATTTGTTCAAAAAATATGCGACTCTGATGATGCTAAGCTGCTTCCCGAAACAGAGTACGAAGGGTGCGCCTTACAATTTGACAACACATTAGCTAATGTGGCTTCCCAAAGTGTGTTTCTAAACGCCAGCCACATGACGAAAAAAGTTGAAGAAACATTTGAGAGCGATGAACATCTGATCGGTGTCATAATCATCGATGATAATGAACAGCTGCTGGGCATGATATCCCGCAAACGCTTCATGGAGTTATATAGCAAACCCTTTCGCAAAGAACTGCACCACAATAAACCCGTCAAGCTGATTGTTAAGGACAACTTCGATACGCCTCTTTGTCTGGATGAAACCGATAACGTGGACTATGCCGTTCGCATAGCATTATCGCGATCAAAAGAACTGATGTATGAACCGATTGTGGTTCGAACCAATCAAGGTGCATTGAAGCTAATCGATACACAGGTTTTATTATTGGAGTTGACTCGGGTTTACGAAATCCAGTCAATGGAATTGCAGGAAACATTGTCTCGGGTTAATCAGCTCAATGTCCAACTGGAAGAATCCCGGGAACGCATACTGGAAAGCCTGAACTGTGCCAGCGTAATCCAGGAATCGATTCTGCCTCGAAATGAGCTGTTTGATCGACTGTTCAGCGAGTGGTCCACCCTCTATCATCCACGCGATATCGTTGGCGGCGATCTGTACTGGCTGCGCGAGATCAACGGACTTGTGCTTCTGGCGGTCATTGATTGCACCGGACATGGTGTTCCTGGCGCTTTTATGACCATGACCGTCAACTCTGTCATGAACCATATTGTCGATACTACCTGCTACGATGATCCGGCCTTGATTCTGGCGGAGATGAACCGGGTTCTCCAGGAAACCTTACACCTGCGTCGCGGCGGTGACAGCATGGTGGATGCCGGGCTCGATATAATCCTCTGCTGCATAAATCCGGACCAACATCAAGTAACATATGCCGGCGCTGGTCTTTCACTCTATATATTAGCGGATAATGAGTTATGCGAGATAAAAGGCGGCCGACCCGGGGTAGGCTATAGTGGAAATGACCCTGACTACAGATATAAGAATCATATCCTGGATATTGGCGCAGGGGCCATCCTCTATGCGCCAACGGATGGTTTGCTTGACGAGAATGGAGGAACAAAGGGTTTCGGATTTGGGCGAGAGCGTTTCAAGGAAATGGTGAAGCAGCATGCGCATCATTCACTCAAGCGTCAGAGGGAGTATTTTGAACAGACGTTGGCAGAGTGGCGTGGATCGAGAAATCAGAGGGATGATATTACAATGGTCAGTTTCCGGCTCTGACCAACAGTAGCGCAAAAGGAGATGACATGGATTTGTACAACCTGAGAGACGAATTCAATAAAACAGGCATTATGATGTGCTTTAATGGGCCGTTCTATCACAGCATTATCGAGGAGATCGGCAAGGCTGTGCGCAACCATCTTACGGCGGAGAACATTACCCAGGCGGCACTCATGGATGTATTTGCCGTGTATATTGAACTGGTCCAGAACGTCCGCAATTATCTCACCTTGCGGGGGATTACCAGGCCGGAGGTCGCCTCTTCGATTATTACTATTGGACGAAGTGGTGAGGGATACGTGGTGTCTTCAGGGAACGTCGTACTGAACACGGATGTGGAAAAGCTTTGCATGCGAGTCGACGAAGTAAACGCCATGACACGCGACGAAATAAAAAGCCAGTATCGTAAGCAAATGCGATGTGACGTTAAACCTGATGCAATGGGGGCCGGACTCGGTTTTCTCGATATTGCTAAGCGTTCTTCAAAAAAGATGACCTATACGGTAAGAGATCTGGATACTACCAGCAAATTTTTTTCCCTGTCTGCATACATTTAACCCGGAGGATTCATGGAACCGATTTACATAAAAGCTACCAGTTCATCACCGGAAATCATTTTTGAACCGGACAACAATGTTCTTCGTATCGCTGGTGAGTCATATCCGGAAAACTCCTTTGATTTCTATGCACCGGTTATCTCATGGCTGAAAGCCAGCCTGCAAGAACTTCCGGAGCTTACCCTCGACATCGCAGTAACCTACATGAACAGCAGTAGCACAAAGTGCGCGTTCGACATCATGGATGTTTTGGAGGATGCCCATTGTGATGGCGTCAAAACCAGCATCATCTGGCGTTATGACCGGGACAATGAGCGTTCATACGAAATGGCTGAAGATTTCCGTGAAGAAGTTACTTTTCCCTTTGAGATAGAGGCGCTGAACGCATAAGTAAAAAGTCGAGAGCAGATGATATCAATAAACGATATGCACGCTTTGGTTGAACGGGCCGTCAGCGGAAACAATCCTCTGGCTCCTGACATAGAAAGAATTGTCAAAAGTTACACAAAACTTCTCAGGCGCTTTGACAAGATTGTTTCACTCAGCGACTCTTACCAATCGCAATTGCGAGATCTAAATCTGCGCCTGGAACTGATGGCGCATACCGACCTATTAACAGGCATCAATAATCGCGGTCATTTTATGGAACTCTTGAGTGCTGAACTGAATCGCAATAGACGTCATGAACGTTTATTCAGTGTCCTGATGCTGGATCTAGATCATTTCAAGTCGGTAAATGATACTTATGGACATGCCGCTGGTGATGAAGCGTTACGCACTTTGCCTCGGGTTTTTCAAGCCTCCGAACTGCGTACAAGCGATTTTTTTGGCAGGATCGGCGGCGAGGAATTTGCTGTTGCATTGCCTGAAACCGGAATTCGCGGTGCGTATGAAGTTGCCGAAAGGATACGGGCCAATTTGGAAAGAACTGCTGTTATCCTTGACGGGAAAGAGTATTTTATGACTGCCAGCATCGGGGGCAGCGAGTTCCGGGTTGGCGATACAGAGGACACCCTCTTGCAGCGTGCGGATCATGCCATGTATCGGGCAAAGGAAACTGGAAGAAACAGGGTTTGCTTGAGTGATTGAGTATATCGAGAGTTCGACCTTATTATTCGAAGTCACACCCCTTACTCTTGTTTTTTTTACTTTTCTTTTTGAGCAAATCTTTCAAACGCTTATCTGACCGGGCAATCATAAGATTTTGACTGCCG
>JACAAY010000206.1 GCA_013377095.1 Desulfuromonadales bacterium | reverse complement strand
CCAGCCTCAAGTCCGGAAACGATATCCTCGGTTGTGCCACGGGCGGTCAGCATCATCACCGGCATAGTACTGCCGGCATCGCGCAACTCTTTAATGACGGTTAAACCATCTTTCTTGGGAATCATCACATCCAGAATCGCCAGACTGAATTCTCCCGTCAGAGCCTGTTTAAGCCCTTCTTCGCCATTGTGAACGATTGAAACCTGATAATCGTCCTCTTCCAGACCACGCTTGATAAAACCGGCAACCTTCTTTTCATCCTCAATAACCAGAATTTTCATACTTTATCCCTACTTTCTTATTAAGCTGCATTCAAACTCTAATTAGAAGACTGATACTTGTCAAGGGTATTATGACATGATGTCGTTTCTGTGCAGACAATTGCGCAACAATTTCAAGCCTATGGTATAATTTAACTCCCAGCACAGTGTTGTATTGTTACTTTTTTATGTTAATTTCAATGATCGGTCATTCTTCAAGCGGGCAGGGGATACCAGGTTACGAAAAAAAAGCGAGGAGTTGCCATGGAAGCTGAAATGAAAGAACTGCAGATACTCAAGGGAGTTGGAGAGGTGCTGTCGCGGCGTTTGGTGGAGGCCGGTTACGATACCTTTGCCAAAATCGTTGCCGCCGGAGAGGACGGTTTGAAAAAGATCCAGGGAGTCAATCCTCGGTTGGTTGGGTCGATCATCAGCCAGGCCGTTGAATTTGCCGGAGAGATGAGCGAAAAAACCCACAAGAGCAAGTCTGAAAAAATTGGAGAATTGAAGCAGCGGGTAGTAAACCTGAGATGTCAGGTTCAGCAGGTTGCCTTCAACGTGCGTGACCGCTTCATGGATCATGTCGTCGGCAAGAACGGCAAAAAAGTGGAGCACGAGTTGGTGAAAATGATCTCCGCGCTGGAGATGGTGGAAGGCAAACTGGATACCAGGATGAAGAAGGCGGGAAAGGGATTGACAGAGGCCGAGAAGCGTCTTGGTGATCTTAGCACCACCGGTCTCAAAAACGTCGGCAAGAAACTCAAAAAGGCCCGGAAATCCCTGGAAAATGTGTATGCCTGAGGTCTGTTACGATCAGATTCTCGACTCTGTCAACGAACATAAAAACTGTCGCTCAAGGTTACGCTTGCGGATACCTCTTTATCGACACGTTTCTAACATTGCCTCACCACTATTTTTATGGTTTTTCAAGGATTCGAATGTACCGCGTTTGCCTGCTCATCTGTTTGGAGGTATGAACAGTACTGGCGTTCCTGCCTGGCGTGCAACCTGATTTGCAACGCTCCCCAGAAAGACCTCCTTGATGATCCCCTTTCCTTGGCCGCCCATAACGACGATGGAAAATTTTCCTTTCTCTGTGTGCTTGATTGTCTCTTCGGCAGGGTTTCCATGAACGAGTTCAATGGTCACCTCTGCTGATCCCTGCTCTTCCAGACGTCTCTTTTTGGCTTCCAGCAGAAATAGTGCGTTTTCCTCATTGAGCCGAGCATCAGACAGGTCGCCATCTTTGTGTTCCAGTACGTGCATGACCGTTACGGGGCACCTGGTGTCCATTACAATTTTTCCCAGGAAGTCCAGTGCTCTCTCCGCTGTTTCTGAAAAGTCAGTCGGGAAGAGCGCCTCTGCGAACATCCTGCCACAGACATTTTTATACGTGCCCTCGGCCAGGAGAGCGATGCGGGTGAGAAGTACGGGACGTCGCATTCGATGGAGCAGATTTGCGGAAACACTACCAAGTGTGGCTGCCTGGAGAATTCCCTTTCCGTGTGAGCCAATGAAGATGGCTGATACGTCGTGCTTTTCAGCTGTTTCATCAATGGCATGGGACGTCAGTCCGAAGGGCATTTCCACGATCACACTGACTCCCTGCTCTTCCAGGGATTTCTTCTGACGCTCAAGAGTAGACCGGGCTTCATCGACAAAATATTCCTCCAAGCCGGGTGTTTTGGCCAGATACATGGCATGGGTGAGGACGACCTCTTGCATGCCGATGTTCTTCAACTCTTCAACACACTGGATCAGGATATCTGATGCAGGTGAGAGATCTGAGCAGACAAGAATTTTTCTGAACATTGCAACCTCCTTGGTTCCATAACTGAGGATAATCCCTTTGCGCTGAAGAGAACAACGTAACGACTTGGTTAAAGTATAGACCACATTTGTCATGAGGCCATTGCTTTTCAATTATTGCTCAACATCAGCCTCAATCACTCCGTTGTCAATCCCCCCGTCAAAATTGTAACACTACTTTTACCTCAAGGAGATATTCCCGTCATACGTGTACGCTAGTATGGCGACACATGACTATTCGCACCACATATCCAGCTCCCCACAGCACATTCTTTCCACTGCCTGTCCCGCAGGTTAGTACACTCACCACAATCTCAACACGAGGTGTCCATGTCACAGCGTAAGCGGGCCGTATTGACCGCCGTCGGGCAGAGCCGCGGGGAAAGGACTACTCCGCAGCCGGAAAGCATCCGTCGCTCACTGGAGCGGGCCGGTGTCTGTTTCGCTTCAACCGAAAGCATGACAGCCACCCTGCCGTTCTCCCTTGGTGACGTCAGCGCCGGCTCTGAAAGCGAACTCCAGGCCGTTGTTTCCGGAACCAGGCATCAGGTGGATCTGCCGCTGTTCATCGAACAGTCCAACTATTTCAGCAACATGTTGCGGCATGCGGCTGCCGGTGAGATGCCCCGCAAGGCCATCTCCGATCTTGAAAACTTTCTGGACGATAACAGCTCCGGCGTCTGGGAGAACAGCTGGGTGCGCTTTCCCCGCAGCCGCCTGTCCCCCTATGCCGGGGAGGTGCTGGAACGCGACCTGCTGGCGGACAAGGGCAACCCTGCTGCTGGGCGTCGCAACGACGCCGACCGTTTTGGTTTTCAGGATGCTTCCGGCCAGGAGATGCTGCGGCTGCCGATCAGCTATCTGATCAAGCTGGCCCTGGCCGACCTGATCGGCAGCCAGCCCCTGCTTCCTCCGCTTATCAAACAAACCGGCATGCGTCTGATGGATCATTATCTGAACGACAACACCTCACCGGAAACCTTCTCCTTCAACGTGGTCTCCCTCACTCCCCGGGGCGGCATGGGCAAGGCCATCGCCCGTGAAACCGGCATCCGCTTCCTGATGACCCAGCTGTTGGTGATGTACGCCAACCAGGCCTTCGGCCTTCAAGAGCACGGTCAGACCGCCATGACCTATTTCGCACCCCATCCTCCGGTCAGGCAGAAGGAACTCAACGAGCATGTTTCCGATTCCTTTTACCGCGAACTGTTCATGAGCCCCTGTCTTTCGGGCTGGGACAGGGGCGAAGAGAAACACCGCTACATGCAGCTCTGCCACCAGGTACTCTCCCGCAGCCAGCTCAACGCGGTTGCCAAGCTGAAGGATTCCGGGATCATCCTCAACAACCTGGTGGTGCTGCCCAATCTCTCCAACATCAGCCTGGCCAACAACGGCACCCACATCAGCATCGGCAGCAGGCGGCTGACACGGGCCATGGCAGATAACGCTTGCGGGTTCAACGTTCAGCACGAGAAGAATCTGGCTGATCTGGCCATCAAGATCACCGAGCATTTCCTGCCGCTGTTTGTGGGGACCTACAGCGCAGCTCCCTACCGTTTGGCGTTCGGCGATTTTCACCCTGAAAAAGCCCTGGGTTTCCTGCCCCATGAGCTGGACTACACCCATCTCAGGATGATCTGGCGCCGCTGGCGCAAGAAGGCTGACCTCTCCATCCTGGGACGGCCGCTGACCCCCTTTGGACCCGAGAGCCTGGACCGTGTGATCAGCAGACTGTTCGGGCTCAAGGGCGATTTCGTGCCGGACTATCGGCTGGTGGACTATCTGGCCTGTCTGCTCTCCACCGACCGCAGCCCCGCGCTCAACGGTGTGCCGGGAAACGCCGACAGGCTTCGCAAGGATCTGGCCGACATGGGTGTCTTTGACGAGCAGATGTCGGTCTACCTGCTCTACAAGATGCGCGAG
>JACAAY010000205.1 GCA_013377095.1 Desulfuromonadales bacterium | reverse complement strand
TGGACAAGCGCGCCAACGCCGAACTCTTCGTGGGGGGCTGGAAACAGCTGGTCAGCGGTGTCAACGACACCGTCGTCAACATCGTCAACCCGCTGCGCGTCACTGCCGACTACGTTGACAAGGTTGCCAAGGGTATTATCCCTCCCACCATCACCGACAGCTACAAGGGCGAATACAACGTCATCAAGGGCAACCTGAACAACATGGTCCAGATGATGAACGACCTGCTGGCCCAGACCGATATCCTGATCCAGGGCGCCGCCGACGGCGAGCTGGACAAGCGCGCCAACGCCGACCTGTTTGTGGGTGGCTGGAATCAATTGGTCAAGGGGGTTAACGCAACGGTCAAAAACATTGTCGATCCGCTGATGGTAACCGCCACCTACGTTGACCGCATCTCCAAGGGTGATATGCCTCCGATCATCACCGATGTCTACAAGGGGCAATATAACCTGATCAAAAACAACCTCAACAACCTGGTGCAGGCCACCAACGGCATCACCGAGAATGCCAAAAAAGTATCCCAGGGTAATCTGATGGTTGAACTCAAAAAACGATGTGATAACGATGATTTGATGGAATCACTGGCTGTCATGGTGGACAAGCTGAAAGAGGTTGTCACGGAAGTCCAGTCCGCCGCCGACAACGTTGCTTCGGGGGGACAGGAGATGTCAGCCACCGCCCAGCAGATGTCCCAGGGTGCCACGGAACAGGCCGCCAGCGCAGAGGAAGTTTCTTCCAGCATGGAACAAATGGCCTCCAGTATCCGCCAGAATACCGACAATGCCATGCAGACTGAAAAAATCGCCATCAAATCCGCTGCTGATGCCAAGGAAGGGGGCATAGCGGTTAACGAAACCGTGGCAGCAATGAAGCAGATTGCCACCAAGATTTCCATCATTGAAGAGATTGCCCGCCAGACCAATCTGCTGGCCCTGAATGCTGCCATCGAAGCGGCCCGCGCCGGTGAACACGGCAAGGGTTTTGCCGTGGTTGCCTCGGAGGTCAGGAAGCTGGCCGAGCGGAGCCAGTCGGCAGCCGGTGAAATCAGTCAACTCTCCACTTCCAGTGTAGCCATTGCCGAGCAGGCCGGCAACATGCTCAACATGATGCTGCCCGACATCCAGAGAACTGCCGAACTGGTGCAGGAGATCAGCGCGGCCAGCAGGGAACAGGATACGGGCGCATCCCAGATCAACAAGGCCATCCAGCAGCTTGACCAGGTCATCCAGCAGAACGCCAGTGCCTCCGAGGAGATGGCTTCCACGACCGAGGAACTTTCCAGTCAGGCAGAGCAATTGAAATCTACCATAGCCTTCTTTACGCTTGACGCCGGAAACCAGAGGTCTGTGCAGCGCCAGATTGGATCGAAGCAGTCCGGAACTGCGCGCCTTGCTTATACGCCGCCGAAACAACACAAGACGGAAACGCATCAAAAAGATGCTATGGACGAAGGTGTTCATCTCCATCTTGGCCGCGCAGGCAGCGACAGACTCGACGACGAATTCGAAAAATTCTGAACGTACGTGAAAACCGGGGAGAGGGGTAGGGGGATTTTAGACTCTACCCCTTGATCCGCACAGGGAGAGCCACCATGAGTGTGAGCGGAATTATCGAGACATTGCAGTACCTGACCCTGAAACTTGGAGAGGAAGTGTTTGCCCTCGATGTAGCCAAGGTCCGGGAAATCCTGGAACTAACCACGATTACCAAGGTGCCCCAGACCCCCGAATACATGCGGGGTGTGATTAATCTGCGCGGCAGCGTGGTGCCGGTGATTGATATGCGACTCATGTTCGGCATGAGCCGGACCGAACAGACGGTCAATACCTGTATCGTCGTGGTGGAGGTCAGTCTGGACAACCAACCCATTGTGCTGGGCGCACTGGCGGATTCGGTGCAGGAGGTGGTTGAGCTGGACCCGGACAGGATCGAACCGGCGCCACATATCGGAACGAAGCTGAATACAAATTTTATCCGGGGAATGTGCGAGGTCGATGGTTCTTTTGTCATGATCCTGGATATTGATACGGTCTTTTCATCGGATGACATGATTTCTTTGAGTCAGGCGGGAGGACAGCGGGATAGTGGACCCCAGACCGCATTGTATGCCTGAGCAATTAATGTAGTGAACTTTTTTCTCCACGAGGTGAGAGTTCTGATTTTTGCGATATAGTGTTTTGTAATAAATTTTATGAATGAATGGAGGAACAGAATGGACTGGTTTCGCTCGCTTCACCTGGGTACGCAGTTAATGGTCAGCTTTATTTTGGTGGCATTGATCACGGCGCTTGTCGGCATGTTCGGTATTTCGAAAATCTCGCGCATCGGCGAAGCGGACAGGGTGCTCTATGAAAAGGTCACCGTACCTTCCAGTTATGTGGCGGATATGTCCATTGCCTTTCAGCGTGTCCGGATCTGTCTGCGGGATATGGATGCGGCGGAGAACGGTGAAAAAGCTGGTTTCCTTGCGGAGATAAAGAAGCTGCGCACCGAGATCGCCTCAAAATCGGACCTCTATGAAAAGACGCTCCTGACCGAGAAGGGCCGTAGCGACTACGCAAACTTCAAGGCCAGCCGTGCGGAATACGTCCGGGTCCTGGAAAAAATTCTCCCCCTGATCGATGCGGGCCAGCATGAGCAGGTCAAGTCGATCTTCCGGTTGGAAGAAAAAAAAGCTGCCCAGGACTACCAGGACAAGCTGGACACCATGATGGATGTCAAAGTTTCCTACGGCAAACAGGTGGCGGACGACAATACCGCTCTGGTGAAACTGTCGACATCCGTGACAGCCGGGCTGATGGTGTGCGCCGTACTTGTGTCGATCGGCTTCGGCGTTCTGATCAGCCGGATCGTTGTGGGGCAGTTGGGTGGTGATCCCTCCGAAGTCGTTGCCATCACCCGCAGGGTCGCGGACGGCGATCTCTCCATCCAGATCGACATCTCCAACAAACGCCCCGACAGTCTCATGGCTGCCATGAATACCATGGTGGGCAGTCTGAGGGACATGGTATCCCACACCGTTGACATTTCCGGCGTCATCGCCGCCGCCTCCAGCCAGCTGTACGAGGCATCTGCCCAGATTGCCACTGGCGCCGAGGAAGTGGCTGCCCAGGCCGGCACCGTGGCCACGGCCAGCGAAGAGATGTCCCACACCAGTAATGAAATTTCAAACAATTGCAGCATGGCGGCTGATGCGTCCCAGAACTCCACCAGCGCCGCCAATTCGGGTGCTGCCGTGGTCCAGGAAACCATCACCGGCATGAATGTGATTGCCGACCGGGTGCGCCAGACCGCCAAAACCATTGAAGCGCTGGGCTCCAGGTCCGAACAGATCGGCGACATCGTCGGCACTATCGAGGACATTGCCGACCAGACCAACCTGCTGGCCCTGAATGCCGCCATTGAAGCGGCCCGGGCCGGAGAACAGGGACGCGGTTTTGCCGTTGTCGCCGATGAGGTCCGCGCCCTGGCGGAGCGCACCACCAAGGCCACCCGCGAGATTGGCGGCATGATCAAGACGATTCAAACCGAAACACTGGCAGCGGTCAGGGAGATGGAAGAAGGTGTGGCCGATGTGGAGAAGGGCGCCGTGTCATCCCGCAAATCGGGAGAAGCCCTGCAGGACATCCTGAGCAGTATCGGCGAGGTGGCCATGCAGATCAGCCAGATCGCCACGGCAGCCGAGGAACAGACCGCTGTCACCAATGAAGTTACCGTAAACGTTCAGCAGATTACGGAAGTTGTATCTGATACGGCGCGCAGCGCGGAGGAAACCGCCGATGCCGCATCACAACTGGCTAAACAGGCCAGGGAACTGCAGGAACTGATAAAACGGTTCAGGCTTTAGATTGCATTGAATATGAAGTAGCGAAGCCCATCCTGCCGGGCTCAACAGCATGTCGGGTGACAGTCTTGAACATGTCCTGACAGGAGACACTACATGGCACTCACGAGCACCTGCCGTGACAACGGCGACATCGTCATCAGCAGCGGCAGCCGCCTGACC
>JACAAY010000204.1 GCA_013377095.1 Desulfuromonadales bacterium | reverse complement strand
GCAAGCGGGATCTGCTCTCCCTTGAGCCTGCGGGGGTAGCCGCTGCCGTCCCACTTCTCGTGGTGGCAATAGGGAATGTTCAATGCTTGCTGAAGAAATTCGGTTGAAGACAGAAACTCGAAGGCATACACCGGATGGCGCTCCATGATGGTTCGTTCGTCTGCGTCAAGGGGACCGGGCTTGAGCAGGATCCTGTCCGGAATCCCCATCTTGCCGATGTCATGTAGCATGGCGCCACGTCGGATATGGATGAGGTCATTGTCGCGAATTCCCATGGTCTGTGCCAGACGCACCGTCATCTCAGTTACCCGCCTGCTGTGCCCTTCCGACTCCTTGTCCCGCAGATCCAGAGCCCGCGACCACCCTTCCAGGGTTGAGTCGTAGGCCAGGATCATTTCGGTGTTTAAATTCTGAAGACCTGTAAAGAGATTGGCGTTGTCGATGGCAATGGCCGTCTGTTTGGCAAGGGTTTCGAGAAAATTAACCTCCTCGGGTTCCAATACCTGGGGATTTCGGTAATAGATTTCCAGCACCCCCACAACCTTGCCCTTGGCGATCAGGGGTGCGCCATAGTAACTGACAAGTTTTTCTTCCTCCCGAAAGGGAATGTCTTTTGGCTGGCCTTCATTATCCCTCAAATCAGGAATATGGATAACACGTCTCTCCCGTACCACGCTTCCCGCAATCCCTCTGCCGAGGTGCAGGGATATTTGTCGTGCGGCATCCGTTCTGAAGCCGCGATCCGCCCCATGCTCAAGAAAATAGGCGTTATTGAGCAGGAGGATGTCGGCGGCATCGGCTCCCAACTGCTGGATTGTCTGATCCAGTATCACGCCCAGAACAACGCGCAGGTCAAGGCTGCCGGTTATTGCCGTGTCAATTGCCCTCAGGCATGCCAGGCGTTGCAACTGGACAGTGGTCCTCTCCTCCGCCTGTATTCGTCTGCTGATGTCCTTGACAAAGGCGACATAGTATTCCCGGCCCTTGTTTTCCATATGCTTGGCCGTGAGTTGCACCGGAATATGGGTCCCCTTGCTGGTCTTGTGACTGGTTTCGAAGATCACGACCTCTTTTTCCGTGCACCGTTTCCAGTCCCGCTCCCATTTCTCGCCTGAAAGCGTCGGATCGATATGGAATATGGACAGGGACGCGAGATACTCCGGCGAGTAACCGAGGTAATTACAGGCATGGTTGGAATACTGAATTCGTCCATCCTTAGATAACCAGAAAATGGGCATTGCGGCCTGGTCAACGGAGAACTGCGTAAACAGCAAGGCCTCTTCGGTTTGCTTGCGCTCGGTTATGTCCTGTATGGTCCCGATAAACTTGGTTGTCCTGTCGTGCTCATCTTGTACAGTTTTTCCCTTGGCATGGACATGCCGTTCGGCCCCGTCGGCTCTGATGATGCGGTATTCCACGTTATAGGGTTTGCCATGCTCCAGGGTTTCGATAATCCTTGTCCGCACGAGTTCGCTGTCCATGGCGTGGATATGGTCAAACATCGAGTCCAGCGCAAATCCCGCCTCTTGGTCCGGCATACCGAGGATCCGGAAAAACTCCTGTGACCGGTACTCCCTGTCCGTTTCCAGGCAGTATTCCCAGCTGCCCAGATGCGCGATTGCCTGGGCCTCTGATAGAATCTCATCCTTTTTTATCAAGGATTCCCTCGTGCGTTTGGTCTCGGTTATGTCCTGTATGGTTCCCAGTACACCGATGACATTGCCCTCTCTGTCATGGAGCGGAATCTTGTTTTTTCTCAGCCAGATGATGTTTTCATCCTGCAGGGTTAGTGAATCTTCAAGCCCAAGATCAGCGCTGTTCTGTTCCATGACCTTCCGGTCATGGACCTGATAATCGGCCGCATTTCTTACCCATGGCATCTGGCTATCATCTCTGCCGACAATCTCGGCAGGTTTTTTCAGGCCGGCATGTTCAGCGAAAGACTGGTTACATCCCAAATAGCGCGAGTCGCGGTCCTTCCAGTAGACCTTCTGGGGGATGTTGTCCATCACCAGTTGCAACATCTTCTGCGAGCGATGCAGTTTTTCTTCAGCCAGGGTACGCTCGTGTATTTCTTTTTTCAGTTTTTCGTTCAGCTCCGTTATTTCCCGGGTTCGCTGTTCTACGCGTAATTCCAGTTCTTCATGGGCACGGCGCAACGATTCTTCTGCCTGCTTGCGCCTGCTGATGTCGTGTACGAAACAGTATCTGTGCTCGTATTCCTTGAACTCAATAGGGGAAATCCAGACTTCAACCGGAAACGTCGTCCCGTCCTTACGCCGATGAATGGCTTCAAAGGATACGCAACCCGACTCATGCATCTTCTGCAGATATTCCTCCACGATTTCCGGGGTACTATCGGGTTTGATATCGTAGATACTCTTGCCGCAGAGTTCCTCATGGGTATAGCCCAGGCTGCTACAGGCCTGTTCATTGGCCGTAAACACTCTGGAGTCCGTACCTACCCTGAAAATGCCGATGGGAGCACGGTCAAAACAAAGCTTGTGCAAATGCAAATCTTGTTCAGTTTTCAAATGTTCGGTTGTATCCATCGTGATTTTACCCTTCTAATGGATTCAGTCCGTAAGAGGTTTTTGTGGAACGGATCGTGGGTTGCGTGACAATCACTAAGCCAGCCTGAACCGTTGTATCAACACCTGGAGTTCATTTGCCTGTCCGGCCAGTTGTGAGGCAGCATTGGCGGTTTCTTCCGCGCTGCGCGCCGTCTGCGAGACAACTTCGGTTATTTGCTGGACGTTCATGGTTACTTCATTGGTGACAGCTGTCTGTTCCTCAGCCGCCGTAGCGATCTGGCTGATCTGCATCGACGTCTCGCTGATGCTGTTCAGAATATCGTCCAAGGCTTCTCCCGATTTACGTGATGAAACGGCCCCTTTCTCCACATCTGCGACACCTTCTTCCATCCCCCTGACCGCTGCAAGTGTTTCGGTCTGGATGGTCTTGATCATGTCACCGATCTCGCGGGTTGCCTTGGTTGTACGTTCTGCCAACGCCCTGACTTCATCGGCAACAACGGCAAAACCACGTCCCTGTTCGCCTGCTCGGGCAGCTTCAATGGCGGCATTGAGGGCCAGCAAGTTGGTCTGGTCGGCAATATCCTCGATGGTGCCGACGATGTCGCCAATCTGTTCCGATCTTGAACCGAGTGATTCGATGGTTTTTGCTGTCTGGCGCACCCGGTCGGCAATCACATCCATGCCGGTGATGGTTTCCTGGACCACGGCGGCGCCTGAGTTGGCAGCACTGGTTGAGTGCTGGGAAGCGACGGCTGCCATGCCACAGTTGTTGGAGATTTCATTGCTGGTGGAGGACATCTCTTCGCTGGCTGTGGCAACAGTACCGGCCTGGGCCGCTACTTCTTCAGCGCCGGTGGCAATCTGGGCCGACGCATCGTACAGTTGGCTGGAAGCAGCGGCAATCGTGCTGGAAATATCAACGGTATGGGATACCATCTCCCGCAGGCTGCCGACCATGGTACTCATGGCTGCCATGAGGCTGTCACTGCGCTTGTTGGATACATCGATCTGCATGGAGAGATCGCCATCTGCAACTTTACGGGTAATGGCAACGACTTCGGAGGGGTCACCGCCCAGTTGTCCCACAACGATGCGGCTGATGAGGATGCCGAGGCCGATGGAGACCAGGACGGCGCACACCATGAACACTGCGGTTATGGATGAGGCCAGCTTGACCAGAGCGGCGTTGTCATCAGCCACCTGTTTGCCGTAGGCAACCTTAACGTCCATCATGGTGTCCAGTTTGTCCTGGTAGTCCTGGGCGGCTTTCTTTTCATCAAGCTTAAACAGCGCCTTGACCTGTTCGTGCTGGCCCGCCTCGATCAGAGGGAGAATCTTTTCCATGACCCGGATGTATTCCGAACGGCTCGCCTTGAAGTTTGCGAAGTCAGTGCGCCCCTTGTCGGTCAGGAGGGTCTTTTCATAGAGATCGGATTTGGTGACGATCTCGGCGCGTTGTTTTTTTATCTCCTCAAGGATGCCGGCTTTTTCACTGTTCTCGGCTGCGTCCAGATCCCGCAAGCATATCCTGACCCGCTGAAAAGCAATCGACATTTC
>JACAAY010000203.1 GCA_013377095.1 Desulfuromonadales bacterium | reverse complement strand
ATAAATGGCGGTGTTTCCGTTATCGCCAACAACCCACAAATTCTGCTGAAGAACCGAAAATATGAATGAATTGAGGAAAAAAAGCTACGTGATGGTCACGACCCCATTGCCGCGCCGCGCATGGTGCAGGGCGGCCTGATAAAGGCAAGAAAGCGCTGCCGCAGCAGTTCGGCATGTTCGTTCCTGCCCGTGCTGCGCAGGATTTCAATCACGCATTCGGCCGTGCAGAGACCGGACTCTTTCTGGTTTTTTCTCAGGTTATACTGTGACAAACCGTCCGGCTTGAGACTGACCCGACGGGCCTGGCGCAGATACGGGCTGCGCTGATGGATCTTTCGTGCCTGATGCCAGGTACCGTCGATCAGGATAAATCGCGAGATGTCCGACAGGTCGTGATTGTCACCGCTGACATCATCCAGCGGACCGGGATAGACCAGCGCCACCCCTCCCGCCTCAATCTCCCGCACCAGTCCTGGCGGTGGATTGAGCCGGTCCCACTGCACCTGCTCGGCCTCGTCCCCCAGAATTTCCAGCACCAGCTGACCGGTGTTGGAACGCTTGTCAAATTCCTTGAAGTGGGTCAAAAGGGTAAATTTCATGGCAAGAAAGTAGCATGTGGCGCTGTGGACGACAACAAAAACAGTGCGGACATTCCAGGTTGCAAAGACATATTTTCCCCATCATCTCACATAACCTGTTCTCCATACCCATTCTCCGGACACAACATGACATCAGATTAATAATAGTTGCATTATTGAATTATTTCTAATACCATGCCCGCACAACGTTCACAATAACCTGCATATTTTCTGCAAGCCATCCAATACCACACACAATCATCACATCCGGAATTACTACCCGCTGGTATCGGCAAACAGTGCAGCACACTGGAGGGGACCTTGCAAAAAAGCAACGATTGGTGCGAATCAAATAAATGTTCAGTTACACATGACACCTGTGGCCGCAAGCGTGCGGAAGAAAAATTGCAGTTCATGCTGTATGCCATCGACAACACGCAGAACCAGGCCTTCTGGGTAACCGAAGACGGTTGCCTCTTCTATGTCAATGACGCTGCCTGCCGCACCCTGGGATATACAAGAGAAGAACTCTTGCGCATGTCGATTTCCGATATCGACCCGACCAACCCTCCCGAGGTGTTTGCCAGGCATTGGCGTGATCTGCGGAAAAACGGGTCGACAACCTTCGAGTCCATCCATCGATCGAAAAACGGCCATATGTATCCGGTTGAAATCCGCGCCAACTTTGTTCTCTTTGACGGCAAAGAGTATAATTGCGCCTTTGCCACGGACATAAGCGAGCGCAAACGAGCCGAGGAGGAACTGCGGGAGAACGAAGAGAGGTTCCGGGTGCTGGCCGAGACCTCTCCGGCGGCAATAATCGTCTATCAGCAGGAAAAGCATCTGTATGTCAACCCCCATGCATCCCGATTAACAGGATACACGCAACGGGAACTCCTGGAGATGAGTTTTTGGGATTGGATGCACCCTGATTACAAGGAACTGGTGCGGGAGCGAGGGATGGAGCGACAGCGGGGTAAAGCGGTTCCCTCCCAGTACGAATTCAAGTGTCTTACCAAAAAAGGTGAAGAAAAATGGATTTTTGTATCCGGCGGGCGTATCGAGTACAAGGGCAAGCCCGCCGGCATCGTTACGCTGTTCGATATCACCGACCGCAAGCGCATGGAAGAAGAGCTACGCCAGGCGCACGACGAACTGGAGAAGCGGGTCGAGGAGCGAACGCTGGCCTTACGGAATGCCAACGAACTGTTGCAGCACGAAATCAATGAGCGCAAGCGGACCGAAGAAGATCTGCGACAGGCCAATCTGGTTGTGGAACACAGCCCCGCAGTGCTCTTCCGCTGCAAGGCAGATCCCGGATGGACGGTTGAGCTGGTATCAAGGAATGTGATTCAGTTCGGCTATTCACCGGAAGAGCTTCTCTCCGGTGCCATCACGTACTCTTCGCTCATCCATCCCCAGGACCTGAAAAGGGTGATCTTCGAAATGAGGGAGTTTACCGCTTCTGGTGTTGAGCAACTGCTCCAGGAATACCGGATCATTACCAGAGGAGGGGCTGTCCGCTGGATAATCGACCAGACTGAATGCGAGCGGAACGAGGCCGGGGAGATTACCCACTACCAGGGGGTCATCTTTGACGTCACCGACCGCAAGCGGGCTGAGGAACGACTCCAGCAGAAGAAGCTTCTTCTGGAAGAACTAAACGGCACCCTGGAGAAGAGAGTCCGGGAAGAAGTAACAAAGAACCGTGAAAAAGACATCATCCTGATTCATCAGCATCGACAGGCCACCCTGGGGGAAATGCTGGATCACATTGCCCATCAGTGGAAGCAGCCGCTCAACTCCATTTCCCTCCTTCTACAGTACCTGAGAGATAGTTGGACCCGCGGCACGTTGGCCGATGGGGATATTCCGGAGTGCGTCGGCAAAACGCTGGCATTGGTGGAGCACATGACACAGACCATGGATGTGTTCCGCAATTTCCACCGCCCCGAAAAAGAGCGGACGGCTTTCAACCTGAAGGACTCCATTGACAGCGCACTTTCATTTATAGCTCCGGCCCTGAGATTTCAGGGCATAGAAGTGGAAATAAACGCCGCTCCCGATCTGACCGCAGTCGGCTACCAAAATGAGTATGCCCAGGTATTGCTGAATATTTTAACTAACGCCAGAGACGTGTTTAAAGAAAGAAACGTATCAAAACCGGTCCTAAAAATAGAGGCCTTTGCCGAAAATGACCGGACGGTTGTTGCCATACAGGACAATGCGGGCGGGATACCTGAGTCCATCTTTGACAAAATATTTGACCTCTATTTTACGACCAAGGCAACAAAGGACGGAACGGGCATCGGCCTGTACATGTCAAAAGCCATTATCGAGAAAAACATGGGCGGCACATTG
Organism: Desulfuromonadales bacterium; assembly: GCA_013377095.1. Lineage (GTDB taxonomy): Bacteria > Desulfobacterota > Desulfuromonadia > Geobacterales > Pseudopelobacteraceae > Pseudopelobacter. Next base: position 1,214 of record JACAAY010000203.1, on the reverse strand, counting down.
AGCGCGGCAAATATCGATGATGGCGCACAGTTCAGGATAGAGCTCAATCAATCTGGATGTTAACAGCTGCATGATTCAGTTGGTCCGGGACAATGCAAATTCCAGCTGCCCCATGAATTCACCCTATTCAAACAACGCATGACAGACCGCAGTTGCAGGCCTCTACCCTTCCCCCTCCCGGCGGACAAACCGAAAAAATGCATATCTCAATTTTTTTGGGAACTTTTCCACTGCTCCTCCCGTCTAAGGTACCAAAGCCACCTTTCAGGGAGGAACGGATCATGAAAACCAAGGCAGCAATCAAAACAATGGCGGCGATCATTCTGACAGTCATATTCTGTGCAGGAAACGTATGGGCGGGTAGCGTCGGAGATGCGGTGGAGGTGCGTATCGTATCGGACAACGGCTATGCGCTGCCAACCTATCCGGTCAAGAGTAAACAGGGGAAACACAAGGTCTACGCCGAAGCGGTCAAGGGGGACCACTACCGTATCGAGGTAAAAAACAACCTGGACCGTCGGGTGGGTTTGGTAATTGCCGTGGATGGCCGCAACATCATCAGCGGCGACAAATCCTGGCTAAAAAACAGTGAGCGCATGTATATCCTGGAGCCGTACGGTTCCGGCGAATTCGCCGGTTGGCGCACAGACCGGGACCGCATCAACCGCTTTTACTTCACTGATGTACCCGATTCCTACGCCGCGGCCTTTGGAGACGAGAGCGCCATGGGTGTCATAGCCGTGGCAGCCTACCCCGAACAGCGGCGTTACGAGCCCCCACCCCTGCCGCAGCAGGAATCCCAACCTGGTTTTACCCGCGATTTCCAGAGCCGAGGCAATGGCGCCCAGGACAGGGCGCCTGCAGCGCCGTCGCCATCGGTCGAGAGTCGCGCCAAGAAACTCTCCAAGTCCGAGAGAAGCATGGAGAGCGCCGGAACCGGTTATGGCCGCGAGGAATATTCCCCCAGCCATCGAGTGACTTTTGAGCCGGAACGGCGGGCTGTTGAACGGATCTATGTCAAGTACGAGTGGCGCTCAACCCTCTGCAAACTGGGGGTGGTTGCCTGCGACAGACCACACCACCGCCAGCCAAACCGCCTCTGGGATCATGGCGGCTACGCCCCTCCCCCGCCCCGATCATAAGGGTTCAAATGGGCACGGCCCTGTTCCCGAAAGGGGGCAGGGATTTTTTTGAGGAAACAGATTTTAATAACT
>JACAAY010000202.1 GCA_013377095.1 Desulfuromonadales bacterium | reverse complement strand
ATTCGTATCAAGATAATCAGAAAAAAGCGTGCCATTTAATCCGGGAAGCAACAGTAGTAATTCGGTTTATTCGGGTCATCCTTTTTGCTTCTTCCGCACTTTAAAATACATTTTTTTACGTCACTGTTGCATTTTTTACATTCTTTCGTCCCAACGTATGGTAGCCAGGAACTGGCTTTACAATTGTTATCATCATAGCATTTATCGTGGTCAGCACAGCACTCCAATACACAAGGGGTTTCGCAAGCTCCTGGAACTGAATCACATCCAGGTGCATCTAATCCATTTGGATCAATATATTTAATTGGATTATTTTCGACATAACCATATAGATGATTCTCTCCGCTTTTTATCCCAATCGGGTCCGCCTCAACATACCTCCCTATGTTCGGATTATAATCCCTGAAGTAATTGTAGTTCAGCCCCGTCTCCGCATCATAGTACTGGCCCGGAAAGCGCAGTTGATGCACCTGAGAGGTAGAGACCGTATTTTGCAGCGCTGTTTACAATGGATATATTGTAGTTTGATATTACCGGAGAGCCGCTTCCGTATATGCCGTTACCGGTGGTGCTTGTGTTGGTCAGACTGCCGCCGGTGATGACGGGTGAGGCAGTGCTGAGAAACATACCGTAGGAAGTAGTGTTGGTGGTGATGGTGACATTTTCCAGCACAGGATTTGTGGAACTGAGATATATGCCGTATGAACCGACAATATCTTTAATGGTGGTGTTTTTAATGGTGGTGGATGTTGAGTAAATATAGACGTCTGAACTGTACTGGATGTCAGTGTATTCAATGGCAGCAGTGGCGCTGGTCTGGAAATTGATGTTGCTCCAGTTGCCGTTGGCGGCGTTGCGGGTGAATGTTATTCGGTTTGTGCTCGTACCATTGGCGACAAGCGCCCCCTTGTTTGCGCCGCTGCCGATTTGAAAACCTGCTCCGGAAGCAAATTTGACGGTTACTCCGGGCTCAATGGTCAGGGTGGCCGGAGTTGTGGCTGTTCCGTAGACCTGCATCGTTGATGTGACGATATACGGGCTGTTTGCCAGGGTCCAGGTGGTATTCGTTGTTATGGCGCCGCCAATGCTGGTGTCTGCCGAGGCCTGGGAAACAGTGCAGAAAAGCGAAATCAGAGAGAACAAAAGAACACCAAAAATGAATTTTCGCAATCGAGTACCCTCAAAAAAATTTAAATAACATTTTAAATCTTGAGATGCGACAAATTAGCCAATCAGTATCTTTGATGTCAAACAAATAATATGCATTTAATGTTACGGCAGCTAATATGCTTGGAATGTAATAAATAGTTTTTTCGGTGAATTACAGGGAGATCCGGGGGAGAGGAATTTATTCATTGCGGTGGTACTGGAGAAGCTTTGGCTAAGGTGTTGTTTTTGAATAACACCAGCGCCAAAGTCATTGTATGTATAATTCGAATACATCCGAACGCTGAACAGAAGGTTTGTGGAAGATTATCTTGTGCGGGACGAAGACGTGTCGCGACTTTCACCGCTGATCCACCCACATATAAATATAATGGGACGATACTCGTTTTCATTACCGGAAGTAGTGGTCAAGGGCGAACTGCGACCGTAGCGTGATCCGCAAGATGACGAGTGAGAGAAAAGCTTATGTACGTTTTTCGTTCTTATGGAAAGTTTATTGTTATGCGAAGTATGCTGTCATAGGGCGACGGAGAGGCCTGTTTTACGGGTCCAAAAATACGATGATTGCAGGTCGTTACACATAATGATCCAAATGCAGACCGTCTTGCTCAATCCCACTTTGATTTTTCCCTCAAATGCTCATTTCGTTTTTATGGATTAAAGTTTTTCCAGGGAAGCCCGATAAGTTGATTAACCTTTCACCTATTATAGCCTGTGACCATAGTGTCATTCCGCCATACATAGGTCATCTCCTCACGGAGAGTCGTTTCCAGAACTTTTATCGGTTTTCGGAATCTCATTTGGAAATACCAGCAAGTAAGGGAGCAGTGCGCCTTGTACTCCTCCCTTTTTATACTAACCACACCAGTCCATCAGTTTATCCAAAACACGATACCCTCAAAACAGATCCACTCAATCTTCCCTCAAGGATCCGACACAACCGAGGATTACCCTGCCGATTTGCGCCTTGACTCAAACGAGCTCGGCAATGGTCAGGCAGCATCCTCTCCGTGAACCAGCTGATAATAACAGGCACAGCGTCCTTGTATTGTCTGACAGGTTCGAATCCTCAATTTTGAAAGTTCGTTCTGGCCGTCGTCGGAAAATCCGGTGGCGTGCCAATTCAAACTTGAAGTCCTCAATGCACGGTTTCCTTGCCAGCTTTCATCAGAGACAAGTTCCTGTTGAAATCTGATCCTGGAATACCCGCTGCAAATACCCCCGGCTGATCTTTTTTTTATGGTGTTTCGCCAGGAAGTCACTGACTCCCTGCCATGAAACACCCTCAAATCTCAGTCGTTCAACCACGGGCCTTAGGTCCTGCAGAAGTTTGTCCCGTTTCGGCGCATCGCGCCTCGTGCCGGCCTTGGCCTGCGCGATTCTCTTTTCATCCACGGCATTCAGATCGTTATAGGTAGACAGCCGCCGGTTGCTCTGCAAACGGAGCACGGCGTTGATCGCCTGCATGAACTGGTTGCACTCGTTTGCCGGTGACGTCTCCGGTTTTTCTTGCCGCATGCGGCAATCATTATGATACGCGCGGCGGATCTCAATCTGCCGCGCGTGAACTTCCAGCCGGATCTCTTCCGGCTGTTTCGCATACCACATGACAAGCATTCGCACACGTTTGTCCACACTGTCTCCTGAAATGTATTTTTAGCCCCGCATCTTACTCAGGACTAAACAAAAGTCAAGGCCCGGAACAAGGGCGAAAGGAGCCCGTTTTGGCAGATGCCAAAACGGGCGGGAATCAGGGATAACGTCCCCAAAAACACCTCTTTCACAAGGCACGATATCTGTCTCAGCAGCTGGCACCTGCGGTATCCGTTGGCATTTTACGTCAAAAACGCATGGTTGACGCCTCCATCAAAGGCGATTACTTAACAAGCTGTCCCACGACCGGGGGGTATACAAATACCGGCGGAAAGGGGAAATCATGAGAGGTTCAGTGGGTTCACAGATGACAAGGTTGTTGCAGGAAGTCTACGCGGTCGGCCAAAGCAAATTCGACGACAAACAGTCGGCCAGGGCAGAACTGGCCGAATCAAAACTATCAGCCACCTCCGAGGCAATAGCAGAGAAAACAGATCTTCACTCAGTAAGTACGATTAATAACTATCTGGAGAGATGGGTTGAAATCGGAACCTGGGCAAAAACCCAAATGGGAATCAAAAACATGGAACAGCTGACATCAGAGGCAGTCAGGACTTTTTTGGCTGAAAAATTCGAAATCGGCGTTTCATACTCGCATTTTTCGCAATACTGCGCGGCAATTACAAAATTGGAACGTGCCCTCAACAGCTACGCCAGCCAGGCTGGCAAGGCAGCAAATCACGCGCTGAGGGACTTTAAGGATCTTCGGACAGAGGCCAAAGCGGAACTGCCGCGCTTCACGGGCACCAGAGCGTATTCGGACACGAAAGGCTTGCTGTCAGCCCTGTCGGGAAACAGCCGTCTTGTGGCGACCATACAGCGGGAAAGCGGTGCGAGACTCGCGGAAGCGACATCCATCCGCTCGGAGCAATTACGGGGATTATCAATTGATCCGCATACCGGTAAAGCAATCGGATCATATGATTTCATCGGTAAAGGAGGTAAGGAAAACACCGCCCATGTTTCGGTTGCGACCTACCGGGAATTGGAGCGGTTTATTATAGCTAACGGCGGCGTTTTGAAATTAAACGTCGATTCGTATCGCGCGGATTTGAAGGCGGCTGCCGTGAAATCCGGGCAGGTCTACAATGGTTCCCACGGCTTGAGGTGGGTTTTTGCGCAAGCGCGCATGGCGGAACTCCAGTCCAATGGGGTGGGGCATGCCCAGTCGTTGGGAATTGTGAGTTCAGAAATGGGGCATAATCGTATCGAAATTACGTTGAGGTACCTTTCCTAACATTGATCGAATCGCCGGAGGTGTCGTGCATGTTGTTCCTTTAGGGTTCGGCTGCTTCCTTCAGGAGATTTTTAGAAAAAAAGGCCCATTGGGGAGACTTTTCCCAATGGGCCTTTTTTTGTGTCTGATCTGTTTGATACGATACGATAT
>JACAAY010000201.1 GCA_013377095.1 Desulfuromonadales bacterium | reverse complement strand
GAACATGCCGTCATGAAAACGGCTGTTGACGATGGTGCGGACAGCGAGACGTTTCAGTAGCGGAGCCAGCTCTTCCGAGCGGTAACCAATGACTACGCGCACGTCTTCCACGCCGGAGGACCTGAAAAGTGAGATCGTCCGCTCCAGGGCTGTCAAGCCACCCAGCGGGAGCAGCGGTTTGAAATCACCCATGCGTGATGAATAGCCGGCCGAAAGTATCAGGGCTGCAACGTTGCTGCTCATTTTTTCCCTTTGTCAGCCCGGGCCTGGATCAGTTCGGCAACGATACTGACCGCGATCTCGGCCGTGGTTTCGGCGCCGATCTTGACGCCGATCGGACAGTGAATCCGGTTGACCTGCTCCTCACTGAATCCATCCGTCAGCAGGGCCTTGCGGATATCCACCATCTTTTTCCTGCTGCCCAGCATGCCGATATAGCCTGCATCCGTTGTCAGCGCCTGCTCAAGGACGGTTTTGTCATGGGTATGACCGCGGGTCACGATGACCACATAGCTGTCACCGCCAATATCCAGCCCTTCAAAGCAGTTGTTGAAGGAGTCCAGGACAATTACCTGATCTGCCGTTGGAAACCGTTTCTGGTTGGCAAACTCTTCACGGTCATCCAGCACAATGGTTTGGAAGGAGACATTTCCGGTCAGTTGAGCCAATTGCTGGGAAACGTGACCGGCGCCAAGGATGAAGACCGTGCTGGGTGTATAGCAGCGTTCAACCAGGAAACGGCTGTTTTCTAGTGTGGTGACCACCGGGTAGGTTGAGCGGTGGGCATGCTCCCCCAGGGTGGCCAGCCAGGATTCGGGATGCTCAAACACGCCGCTGAACGAGTTGTCCTGATGGACCAGGCAGCGGCTGATGGGGCCGATCGCAGCATCGGCCGCTCCCAGATCGGAGATGGTAAAACATTTTTCATCGCTGTGCAGCGCAGACTGCAAAGCCTTGAAAACCTCAAGGTTGGTTGATTCGGCCGTTATCAGCTCAACAAAGATCTCAACCCGCCCGCCACAGATCATGGACATGCTGGCAGCATCCCTGCCGGAGAGATCAAAGGTAAAGATCTGCGAAATGCCGCTCTCAAAAACGTCAGCGGCCCGTTTCTGTCCCTCTGCCTCCAGGACGCCGCCGCCGATGGTGCCGAAGGAGGTTCCGTCCTTGAGAACGATCATTTTTGATCCGGCCAGACAGGGGGCTGAACCGGATTTGCTGATAACCGTTGCCAGCACCAGGTCCTCTTTTCGTTCAAGGATGGGGTAGATGGTGTTTATTGCCCAGGAGATCAACATGTCTATTCCTTTCTCAAATCAATAATGCTTCTTTTGATGGTTGCCGATGGTACACATTTTCCCGCGCTGACCGGGTCAAGGGCCAAGTCTCCCGAAGAGACGGCCGCGGAGATGGATGGAAGCGCCATCAGCGCGTGATGAATGGTTCGGTTCTGTTGGTCGGCGTCCGCCCCGTACGTTTCGATACCGATGGCAAGCGCATCGCGATTATTCCGGCTGGAGATGACCGCCTGATAGTCCAGCAGAAAAGGGAGCGGGAAGAGCACCTGATCCAGTTCGGTGATGTTCAATGGTACTCCCTTTGCCAGAAGCACCGATCCGGCCATTCGCCCCTGCACCCGCTCCATGCGGCGCAGCACCGTGCCGCAGGGGCAGGGCTCCTTTAGAAAACGGGCCTGGTCTCCGGTGCGGTAGCGGACCAGCGGCATTCCCCGGCGGGTGAGGGTGGTAAAGACCACCTCGCCCAGTTCTCCGTCCGGTAGCGGATGCCCGCTCAGCGGATCGATGATCTCAACGTACAGGTCGGCTTCCCGCAGGTGGTAGCCGCAGCAGTGCCGGCATTCCACACCACCGCCCAGACCCATTTCAGTCATGCCGTAATGGTCGATAACCGGAGCGCCCCAGGCGCTATTCAGTGCGTTCACCAGGGCTGGTGATGCAAAATCAGCGCTCACCAGGATGCTCTTGATCCGGTTCGGACCGATCAGTGCGGCTGACGGGTGGCGTGCCAGACTCAGGAGCTGCACCGGCAGGCCAACCAGGCAGTCAATCTCCTGGGTTTCGATTGTGCGCAGCGTTTCTTCTGCATCTCTGACCAGACCGTGGATGATGCTGGTCACACCCAGGCGGGCAAGCCCCTTTTTCAACAGGTCGCCGACACTGCCGGGTTGTTCGCCCGGCATGAGGATCAGTACCTTCTGCCCCGGTTGAACCAGGGTGGCCATGCCGTGGTGAAAAAAATCGATCGTCAGCTCCAGGTCGGCTGCGGTGAAGTGCACCCGTTTGGGGGGCGCCGTGCTGCCCGAACTTTGCAGGGTCACGATCCGTTCGATCTCGGCCAGGGAAACACAGAGGAACTGGTGGTCGTTTTCCTGCAGGTCAGACGGAGTGGTGAAGGGAAATGCGGACAGCTCTTCCCATGAGGCGGGGGGGGCATAGCCTGCCAGTCGCTGCTGGTAAAAGGGGCTGTGACGCTTGACGTAGTCAACCGTTTCCCCCAGCCTGGCCAACTGGAACTTCTCCAGTGCGGCACGGGTCAAGGCATTGCCGGCTCTTACGCCGATCTTGCCCGTTATCCATGGTTCCAGGGGTGTTAGCTTGCTCATGTCCTGTTCCTGTGCAACGGCAGACCCTGGCTGGAGGTCAGGTTGTAGAGACAGAAGGGGATCATGCGGCCATCGGGTGCTGCCACATGGATGCAACACTCCTGTACCCGCTCCAGATCAAGGTTCCATACATCCTGGAACGCCATGGCGGAAACCGCAAAGGTGTTGGTGCGGTGGTTCTCCAGAAAGGCATCCAGGCTGTTTGCCTGGCTGCAGCAGGAAACCGGCTCCGGCGCTGCCCACTGGGCCGCCACATAGGAAACCGCCCGTGCGGTGCCCTGGTTTTCCGGTTGATTGCCGCCACAGCAGTCGGCGGCTAGTTTGCTGAGCGGTTTGAGCGTTCCGTCCGGCTGACGCAAAAAGTTGCCGTGGAATGAGCAGAAGACATGTTCGGCGCCGGGTGGCACAAACTGTTCGGCCCTGAATAGTCCGTCGGTCTGCTGCTCGATGGCCCGCATCAGGTCGGGTAGGGTGAAACGCTCTTCCGGGGCCGGAGGAGCGGGGTGACGGCCAAAATAGGCGGCGGGCTGGAAATGAACTCCCCTGACCGCCGGCGCCAACTCCAGGGCCAGCTTGAGAATCGCGCCAATATTATCCGTATTGACACCGCTGACGATGGTCGGCACCAGCACCACTCCCAGACCGGCATCGGCGCAGTGCCGGATGGCCCGCATCTTTTCCGCCATCAGGGCTCTGCCACGGATCGACTGGTAGATATGATCTTCGGTGCCGTCAAACTGCAGGAAGACGGAAAACAATCCGGCCCGTCTGAGCTCGGCCGCATACTCACGGTCAACGGCCAGACGCACACCGTTGGTGTTGAGCTGGATGAAGGGGAATCCCAGCTCGCGCCCCAGGGTGATAATTTCCGGCAGGTCGTCACGCATGGTCGGTTCGCCGCCGGAGAGCTGGAGGATGTTGTGCGGCCCGCTTTTGGCCAGCGCGGTGCGGAACCTGCCGGCAATATCCTCACGGGTCGGGTCCGGTTGGGTCTGCTGTCCGCTGGCGGCAAAGCAGAACGGGCAGAACAGGTTGCAGCGTCCCGTAACCTCGATCAGTACGGTGCAGGACTGCTGGCGGTGTTCGGAGCAGATACCGCAGTCAAAGGGGCAGCCCTGTCCCGTCCCGGTAACCGGCGCTATGCTACGGACCACCGCCTTGGGGCGCGACCAGCTCCCGGGAGCGGGATTGCCCCGCCAGGCCAACGTCTTGAATTCACCATGCTCCGGACAGGTTTTGACCAGAAACAGGCAGTTCCCCTCACGGAGTTTTACTGCCGGAACCCGTGTCAGGCAGTGGGGGCAGAGACTGGTGGTGTCGTGTATGTCGGTATGACTGTTATCGCTCATGCTCTCTGGACTTTCTCTATCCTTCCCGTCCCGGCCGCCCCTCGGCTATGTCATAGCCGCTGGCCGTCAGGATTTCCAGCACCTTGTGGTAGGTCTCGGCAACAACCCCGCCGCAACGCTGCCTGATTTCCGTCCGGTCTCCCACGATCGCCTCGCAGGTGACACCGCCGTAGCGGCTGCCGAAGGTGGTTTCAAACCAACCTTCCAGATCCCTGGTCATGTACTTGAGACGCTCATCTTCGTATTCGTCATCACTGCCTTTTCCGGCGAACAGCGCCAGCAGACAGGCCGCGCCGGTCAGACAGCCGCAGAATCCGCCCCTGAAGCCGGAGCCGTGGGCCAATCCTCCCAGGGTGCTGATCAGGTCGGGGTTGCTCTTGCCCTGGGCGTCCAGCACCATGATCATCAGGATCTGGCTGCAGTAGTAGCCGTTGTAATCAAGCTC
>JACAAY010000200.1 GCA_013377095.1 Desulfuromonadales bacterium | reverse complement strand
CGGGGGCTCGGGCCTGTGTATAAGAGATAGGCATGACACGTTCCTGGTAGACGATGACTCCGTAGGTATCTTTTAAGATCGGCTCAAGCTGGGGCAGGTCATATATCACCTTCTGGCGGCCATGTTTGCGTTCAATGAAATCGTCCACCATGCCGCATCCCAGTGGACCGGGACGGTACAGTGCGCAGGCGGCGATCACATCCTCGAAGCAGGATGGTTTGAGTTTGACCAACATCTCCTTCATGCCGCTGGATTCCAGCTGGAAGATACCGGTGGTATTACCGGCCGTGATCAGGTCATAGCTCTCCTTGTCGTCATCCCGCAGAGTGGTGATGTCAAAATCCGGGTCCTTACCGGCTCGCACCAGCGTGACCGCATTCTCGATCACGGTCAGGTTTTTCAGCCCCAGGAAGTCGAACTTCACCAGCCCGACCATTTCCACATACTTCATGGAATACTGGGTGTTGATGGAACCGGTTTTCTGGTCCTTGTAGACCGGCAGGAATTCTTCCAGTTGCCGGGGCGCCACCACGACACCGGCCGCGTGGGTCGAGGCATGCCGGGTCAACCCCTCCAAACAGAGGGCGGTGTCCAGCAGATCCCTGACCTGGGGATCGCGGTCGGCAATTTCATTCAGCTGCGGCTCCTGCTGCAACGCCTTGGCCAGGGTCATCTTGAGATCGTCCGGCACCAGCTTGGCGATCCTGTCCACATCCCCGTAGGCCAGGTTCAATGCCCGTCCCACGTCGCGCACCACCGCCTTGGCTTTCATGGTTCCAAAGGTGATGATCTGGCAGACCCGTTCGCGACCGTATTTCTCGATTACATACTGGATGACCTCTTCGCGGCGGTCCTGGCAGAAGTCCACGTCGATATCGGGCATGGAGATACGTTCCGGGTTGAGAAAACGTTCGAAGAGCAGGTTGTAGGGTAGAGGGTCCAGATCAGTGATGCGGATGGCGTAGGCCACCAGTGAACCGGCGGCCGATCCCCTGCCCGGTCCCACCGGGATGCCCTTGTTCTTGGCCCAGGTGATGAAGTCGGACACGATCAGGAAGTAGGCCGGAAATTTCATCTCCCGGATACACTTCAGTTCGATGTGCAGACGGTCGAAATAGCCCTGCTGCTGCTCCAACGTCATGTCCGGGTACTTGGCCAGGATGGTGACCATGCGTTCCTTGAGTCCCTGGACAGCCAATTCCTCCAGCATGTCATCGTGGTTCTTGCCGGCTGGTGGATCGAAGTGGGGGAAGTGGTAGTCGCCCGTGTCAAGCGGCAGTTTCAGATTGCAGCGCTCGGCGATGACCAGAGTATTGGCAATTGCCTCGGGGGCATAGCTGAAAGCGGCTACCATCTCGTCCGGTGTCTTGACATAGAACTCTGCGGCCGAAAATTTCATGTGGGTCGGATCGCTCATGGTCTTGCCGGTCTGGATGCAGAGCAGCACCTCATGGGCGCGGGCATCCTCCTGGTTCAGGTAGTGGCAGTCGTTGGTGGCCACCAGCGGCAGTTTCAGTTCGGCAGCCACCTCCATCAACCGTTTGTTGACCACGTCCTGCTCCGGCAGGGTGTTTTCCTGGAGTTCGATGTAATAGCGATCAGGAAACAGCTGGCTGTACCAGCGGGCGGTTTCAACCGCTTCGGCCATCCTGTCCCGGCCGCACTGCATGGCAACTTCACCCTTGAGGCAGGCTGACAGGGCGATCAGGCCCTCGGCATGCTCCTGCAACAGTTCGCGGTCGATGCGGGGACGGTAGTAGAAACCCTCCTTGTAACCGGCGGAGGTCAGGTAGGAGAGGTTGCGATAGCCTTGCAGGTTTTCGCACAGCAGAATCAGGTGATAGGCGGCTTCGGAAATGCCTCTGGTGCTCTCGCGGGAGAAGCGGGAGTCGGGCGCTATATAGACTTCGCAGCCGATCAACGGTTTGATGCCGGCTTTTTTGCATTTGAGGTAGAATTCCACTGCGCCGAACATGTTGCCGTGGTCGGTGATGGCCACTGCCGGCATGTTCTTGGCCTTGGCCTTGGCGATGACGTCTTCCAGGCGGATGGCACCGTCCAGCAGTGAATATTGGGTGTGAAGGTGGAGGTGGACAAAAGGGGCTGATGGCGGTTGTTGAGCTGTTTCGGCTGGTTCCATGGTGCTGCCTCCCGGCGGATATGCGCCGAATAGTATGCCCCATACCCAGATGTAGTGTCAAGGAAAGGGGGGAGGACACTATTTTGTGTGTGGTTTTGGCGTGTTGGGGGAGGGTGGCGAAAGGTTGTCCGTTTGTAGCTATGCCCCTTCCGTCCTCTTTTTTGCGTGTGGCTTTCGCAGCCGCCGTCTTTTTTTCTTCAGTTGCGGTACCTCGGTTTTTTCGCCGTGTTCGGACTGCAGCAGCACCTGCGCTTGCAGTTCTGCCTGAGCTGCCCACCAGTCGAGCTGTTTGACAACGTCCTTTTTGTCACCATGGGTAACACGGCTGTATTCGATGATATCACCAAAATCATGGCGGTCGATGAACGACTCCGGTCGGCGGCCGGGGATTTTTTTCAGGCGCGTCTGCTGGCTGATGATGTCACGGAGCGCGAGTCCGACACGGTTCGCAATCATAACGATCGGGCAGGTTTCGCCCATGAACTCCGCAACCGCCGCGTTAATGCTCTGTTGCCATGGCGCATCCTGTTGGCGGAAGCGCTCCGCTTTTTCATCGATGTACTCTCCAAAAAGAAGTGCCAGGAGGAGTGGAGGGGAGATCTTGTGCCCCTGCTGAATGCGGGAATCGATGTGGTTGAGCATTTCCCCGAAACGGGTGTGGGGAAAGCCTTCGTTTTCAACACAAAGCCAGCTGGAAAAATCGGGGAAAAGCGCTGCAAAGAGCCCGGTCTGGCGGAGGAGATCGTAACATTTCGCCCCCTCTCCCGAGAGGAGCAGCTTGAGTATCTCGTCGTAGAGACGCGGCGGCGCTGCCCTGGCAATGGTAGCAGCGGCAGCGACCAGCGCCTTCCGGGTATTTTCCTCGATAGTGAACGCGAGCTGGGCGGCAAACCGCACCGCACGCAGCATCCGTACCGGGTCTTCCTGGAAGCGAACATCGGGTTCGCCGATGGTGCGGATAATGCCGGCGTCCAGGTCGGCCAGGCCACCGGTGTAGTCAATGATCGAGAAGTCGGCAATATTGTAGGAAAGCGCGTTGATGGTGAAGTCGCGGCGCAGGGCGTCTTCTTCGGGAGTGCCGTAGGCGTTGTCCCGCAGGATCATGCCATCATCGTCCTTCAGCATCCGCGGGTGTCGGTGTTCTGCATCGTGTGCTTTTCGGGGCTCAGGCTCAGGCTCGTCAGAATCCTGGGAACGAAAGGTTGACACCTCGATGATTTCACCCTGGAAGTGGATGTGCGCAAGGCGAAATCGACGCCCGACAAGTCGACAGTTGCGGATCATCCGCTTCACTTCGCCAGGGGTGGCGTTGGTTACCACGTCGAAATCCTTCGGCTCGCGTCCCAGCAGCAGGTCGCGCACACAGCCGCCGACGAGATAGCCAACAAAACCGTTGTCTTTCAGGCGGTAGAGTGTGCGCAGGGCGTTCGGGCTCATGAGCTTGCGGGAGATTCCATGCTCCTGCCGGGCGATGATCACTGAGCAATTCTTTCCCTTTTTTATCCTTTTGTCGCCACCACTTTTATTTATATGCATATGTTGACATGCCTTTGAAATGCTTTTTAATTCTGTATTCAAGAGAGGTTGCCTGGAATATCAACACAACAAATGAATTGAGGCTGCATAATTACATATTTTGCCATTTTTTTGTGAAATTTTGAGGACAGGTTGCCCCGCAATGGATTCACAGATGGACATATTTGTCCGAAACAAAAAACATCGTTTCTGTTGCCACGGTAAGTCCGCTTGCGATTTTTGGTGCCTATCTGTTGACGGCCGACCCCATAGTGGCTTAAGGCAGATTGGCACCATTGAATACATCTGAGGAATATAACCATCTTTGGCTCTGTAAATAGTGTGGTTAGGCTATGTTTCACAGCTATTTCAGTATTTTATTGTGTGCGATTTATTTGTGCCGTTCTGGCTTTTCTTGTGATTATTGGCTGGGGCAAAACGTTTGACGATTATAATATTAAAAATGTTGTTTCTGGTTTTATTTCTATTTATATGGATAACAACGTTATGAAATAAGAAATAAATTCTGCAAAAAACCGCTAGGTTGGGCAGATAATTTACTGGTTTTCCATAGATAGCCGGGTAGCTAGAATATTTCATTCGATAGTGCAGGCAATCCGGTTTTGTCGTTTAATTTCCCGAAATATGAGTATTGTCGGGTTTTTAAACTGTATGCCAACACCAAGAAGTGCATACAGACACCTGCTGGTAGGCACATCTCAATTCAAAGGAGAACGTACAATGGCATTAGCAGATCAGGTTTATGGCTTTTTCATCCCTAGCGTAACACTGTTGGGTCTCGGCGCCTCAAAAGAAGCAGGCGAGCAAGCTAAAGCGCTTGGCGCAACGAAACTGCTGATCGTCACCGATGCAGGCCTTGCCAAGATAGGTGTTGCCGACACGATCAAAGGTTATGTAACTGCAGCTGGCCTTGAGGCTGTTA
>JACAAY010000020.1 GCA_013377095.1 Desulfuromonadales bacterium | reverse complement strand
GCTCTACAAGATGCGCGAGTTCGATAAAATGGGTTTTTCCGGATTCGAGGGGAGGCATTACAGTCTGTTCGAGAACTTTGAGCAGGATATGGGACGAGCAGCCGATCTGCAGACCCTGGTCACTGCCCTGGCCTACAAATACATGGCCCAGGGCATCGATCACCGGTATATCCCCGATACCCCTTCTTTGGAAAGCGAGCGCCGGCAGATCTTCTTCGGCACCGCCATCGGCATTCCCACCTTCTTCGTCCGCAAGGACAGTGCCAACCTGTTTCTGCAAAAGATACTTCGCACAACAAAGAACGTCCGCCCCAGTCGCCGCTATCCCGGGTACCTGAGGGTCTATAACCGGGAATACCATCTGGCGCTGGTGCAGCTGATCCGGGAGGATGGGGCGGATCTGGTGGAACTGCTGGATCTGCACGAAACCCTCAACGATCTTGAACAGCGCCTGGTCGATCCGCACTGCTCGGCTGTCGGACGTCTCACCAGCGGCATTCTGGGTGAAATGAACGCCTCGTCTCCCCTGAAGCTCAAGGCCCGCGATTTCAACTGTGGCGCCGAGCAGTACTACCGCACCACCTTGCGGCAGCGTCATCTGGGCGAAGCCTACGGCTTTCTGCGTGAGAGCTGTCAGCGGTTCGAGCGGGAATCGATCCGGACTGATGAAGCGTTTCGCCCGGCGTTGCGTTACACGCTCCAGGGACAGGGAAGTGGGGAGTTTCTGGATCAGGTAAAGGATGACCTTTTGGGGGAACAGGCCGATATCGCCACGCTGCGGAGGGTTTTGAACCTGATGCTGCTGAGCGTGCAGTGCGATGGGAAGCAGACCGAAGATGAAGTCAACAGCACAAGGAGTCATTTGGATGATGCAGCACCAATACATAGAGCGGTATAGCGGCCGGGTCGTGACGGAGCAGCTGCTGGCCGACCGCATGGTCAGGCTCCTCTACCACGGCGTACGGGAAAACAATACCCGTTTTTTCAAGCTCCTCACCAGCAGCTGGTCATCCCATATCCTGGGGATGGTCAATTTCGACCGTCCGGTTCTGTCCCGCCGCAACCTGCTGGCCCGGTATGGTGTCGACCGGTCCGAACTGCGTGATCCGCCGGATCAGCTGGACACGCCGCGCAAGATATTCGAGCGTAAAATCCGCTATGAAACCTGCCGTCCCCTGCCTCAGGAAGCGGATGCCGTGGTTTCTCCGGCTGATGCGCGGGTGGTGATCGGCTCGTTCCGGGAAACCTCGCTGCTGTTTCTGAAGGAGAAGTTCTTCTCGTACGAGGAGCTGCTGGGCAGCGACAAAGCGGACTGGCTCAGGGCCTTTGAGGGGGGCGATTTCGCGGTCTTTCGTCTGACTCCGGACAAGTACCACTACAACCATGTGCCGGTGGCGGGTCAGGTGCTTGATATCTATACCATCGACGGCGATTACCATTCCTGCAACCCGTCGGCCGTGGTCAGTATGGCCACCCCCTATTCCAAAAACCGGCGGGTGGTGACCATCATCGATACGGATGTACCCCGTGGCACCGCTGTCGGTCTGGTGGCCATGGTCGAGGTGGTGGCGCTGATGATCGGCGACATCGTCCAGGCTTACAGCAGCCATGGTTACGAGTCGCCCAGTCTGGTGGAGAGCGGCATGTTCCTGGAAAAGGGGCAGCCCAAGAGCCTCTACCGTCCGGGGAGCAGTACCGATATTCTCATTTTTCAAAAGGAGCGCATCAGCTTCAGCGACGATATTCTGGGAAACATGCGCCGCTCCGGGGTCTCCAGCCGCTTTTCCCACGGCTTTGGCAGGCCGCTGGTGGAAACCGACCTCATGGTCAGATCGCTTATCGCGCGGGCTGTGCCGGTAAAAAAATGAATCATTCCCTTTGTGAAAGGGAGGAATATACAGCTTCGCGTAACAGCAATTGAGTCGGAAACCATTTTCAGCTTCGTGATTACTACATGATTTCTTCAGGATTTAAAATCCAGGTAATCTTGCGGTAATCGTGAGGCACAATATTTCTGGTTTTGTTTTGGCTTTGTCGGCAGAAGATAGATATACGAGGAGGACACATATGCTTGAAAAGGTTGTGCTCAGTTTTGTCAGCATTCTTCTGATACTCTACTTTCGCTGGGGGTTCAGTTCACTCCCTTCAGAGAAGTGGCAGATTCTGGCTGCGTTACCGTCTGAAAAAACCAGCTCTCAGGGCTGGCAAGGAACGAATCTGACCTGGTACGGTCTGCTGACCGCCAATGCCTATCTGGTGGCGGTGGCTGTTTTTCTGGTGTTGATGGCTTCCGTCGGCGTTTCCACCCCCGGCGCGCTGCTGCTGGTGGTGGCGCTGCTGGGCTGTTGTGTTCCAGCCTCGCGTCTGGTGGCGCGCATCGTGGAGAAAAAGGCCCATACCTTTACCGTGGGTGGCGCGGTGTTTGTCGGTATTCTGGTTGCGCCGCTCCTGATTGCCCTTGTCAACCGTTACGCTGGTCCGGTCTGGTCCTTCCGTATCCCCGCCATGGCGACCTGTGCGGCCATGGCCATTGCCTACAGCTTTGGCGAGGGTCTGGGGCGGTTGGCCTGCATCAGTTTCGGCTGCTGCTACGGCAAGCCGCTCAGCTCCTGTTCCGGCTGGCTCAGACAACTGTTTGAGGGGCGCTGTTTTACCTACTTTGGCAGCACCAAGAAAATCGCCTATGCCGGTGGCCTGGAGGGTACCCAGGTGATCCCGATCCAGGCGGTAACATCGGTCCTCTATACCCTCTGCGGTCTGTTGGCGACCGGGCTGTATCTGGCCGGCCACTTTTCAGCCGCCTTTCTGATTACCATCATCACCACCCAGCTCTGGCGGTCACTCTCCGAGACCCTGCGGGCCGATTACCGTGGTGAGGGGCGCATCTCCGCCTATCAGGTCATGGGAATGGTCGCGGTTGCCTATTCCATCGCGACCGCTGTTTTCTTTCCCGTGGAAAAGGTTGTTACGCCGGAACTGGCACTGGGCCTGGTTACCCTGTGGAGCCCGCCGCAGATCCTGTTTCTGCAGGCGGTCTGGCTGGTGATCTTTCTCTTCACCGGCCTCAGCACCGTAACCGGGGCAACCCTCAGCTTTCACGTGCATCAGGATCGGATATAGCAGAGGAGGAATCATGGCTGGTCCCTATGCCCATATCACTCTGTTGCATGGGCTGATGAATGCGCTCCACGATGAATCACGCCAGCATGTGTCGGAGGAGGTCATCAGCGCTGTGCGGGATCATTTTCACTTCTGTGTCCTGGGAGCAGTCAGCCCCGATTTTCCCAGTCTGGCAACTGACGGCTCCGGTTCTCCCTGGGCCGATGCCATGCATTATATCCGCAGTGGGGAGATGATTGTGTGCGGTGTGCGGCACGTGGCACAGGCGTCCGCCGAAACGCAGCCCAGGCTGCTGGCCTGGCTGCTGGGGTACTGTGCCCACGTGGTGACGGATGTGACGATCCACCCGGTTGTGCGGGCCAGGGTGGGGGATTATGCCGAAAACCAGCGTCGGCATCGCCTCTGCGAGATGAACCAGGATGCCCACATCTTCGCCAGGATGAACCGGGGTGAACTGCGCGATTCGAACCGTTTCGCACGGGACATCGTTGCCTGTTGCCAGCCCGGAAGCGCGGCCTGTCTGGATCGGGATGTGGCATTCCTGTGGGACAGGCTGCTGCGGGAGGTTCATCCCGCACTGTACAATAGCACCCCACCCCTGATCCGGGAGTGGTTCGACAGATTTTGCGACATGGCAACCACGCAGGCGGGGCAGGGCGGGAAACTCTTTCCTTTGGCTGCCCTGATTTCAGCGGGGATTCAGCGGGACTATCCCCGGCGAGAACACATTGACCAGGGCTTTGTTGAGAGTCTTGCGACACCTTCGGGCGGTTTGATGCATTATGATGCTATTTTTGACAAGGCAGCAGAGCACGTGTGCGAACTGTGGAACGTCGTGGGGCGGGGGGTGGTCAGTGGTGACCGGGACCATCTGTCACGCTTCGGTAACTGGGATCTGGACACCGGTCTGGATGAACGGGGGCAACTGGTGTTCTGGGGACATGGGTATAAGATTGTTGCAGTTGTGTAATAATCTGATCATAAACCTCTTCTCACCCCTTTCCGGCTTTGCCAAAGACGCTCTCGATCAGCGGCTCTCCACCATACGTGAACTGCTGGACGACGAGAACAGCCACACATGATCTGCCGCACCTGCCACTCGCTGTTACCTTTCCCGGATGGAGAAACGGTCAAGGGGCGTAACCCTGCTGATCTCGATAGAATTGGTCGAACCGCCGGGGTAAACCTGGCCGGCAAGCCACGCCATTTCATTTTCCTCATTCTCAGTGGGGACACTGATCCACCACGCCTTACTCCCCCCCTGTGCTCCGTCACTCCAGCGATACCCCCGTTGCTTCAGGAGGTCCTTTTTGTCATAGGGCGCTCCCACGGCACTGATTTTTGAGGTTTCTTTGCCGTGGGTTTCCAAAAGGGACATGAATACCTGGATGCCACTGCTGGGCAGTTTTTCCAGCAGGATACCCAGCAACCCTTCGGCGTCATCCAGTGCCCGATGGGCATGGATGAACCAGCCGAATTTGAAGAGCAGGTATTCCAGAACCCGGGTGGAGATGCGCTCCGCCTGCCAGTTTATCTGGTTGACGGTACAGGCCCAGGCAACCCTGGAGAATACCGGAAAGCGGGCTTCGACAAACTTGCGGTCAAAGGCCGCGTTGTGGGCAATAACCACGCTGGCCTGATTGGCAAGCTGGACGACCCGGTCATCATCAAAGCGGTGACCATGCAGCATTTCATTAGTGATTCCGGTGATCTCCGTTATTTCCGGGGAGAGGGGAAAGCCGGGGTCCTCAAAGCCTGAGTATCGATCCAAAATCCTGCTGATTTCGCCGCGTACGGGGTCGTATTCAAAGACGACCATTCCCAGTTCGATGATTTTATCAGTGGTATAATCCAGGCCGGTTGTCTCGGTATCGAGGCAGATGCCGATGCGTGGATCGGAGATTGTTTTCCTCGTCAGGCGGATGTCCTGCTCCAGGTTTATTCTGCGCAGAACCTGGAAATTACCGGTTGCATGGAGGGCCGTAACGGCTATTTCAGCCTCAAGAGGATTCAGCGGAGCGTCATTTTTCGAGGTTTTCTTTTTCATCGTTGTCCGGTTCTCGTCTGGAGTGGTGTTCCCAGTGATTCTTCCGCGATTTGAAGGTACAGGGTTTCTTCAGTTATGGTGATATCCCAGGTGATGGAGCGCTCCACGTGGGCCACCAGGCGGTTGATGAACTCCTGGTCGAGGGTCAGTATGGTCAGGTTTGTAACAGCTGCAAGCTTTGCAAAGTGCTGCCGCTCCCAGTTGGGCAGGGAGGAACCGCAAGCCAGCAGGGCCACCCGTTCGGCATGGCGGGAGGCCTTGATCAGGCGTTCCGGTTCGGGCAGCCCGACTTCGACCCACAAGAGCACCCGGCCGTCGGGTCCCTTTGACCAGAGATCCGGTTCATCTCCCTTGCAGATTCCCTTGGTGAAGAGCAGTTCCTGCTCATGGAACAGGGCGTATGCCAGCAGACGCGCCACCAGGCGCTCTTCGGTTTCCGACGGATGACGAGCAACGGTAGTCTGGAGCGTTTCGTAGACCCCCCGATCGATGTCGGCGAGCTGGATGTTTGTTTTGTAGATGGTTGATGGTAATGCCATTGTGGTGGTTGTCTCTTTCTTTGCGTTATGCGGATAAACAGGCGCTTGGGGCGGTGTCCCGCCTGGTTTGGGAGAATATTCTCTCGAATGATATCTGTGGCTGTTAGGGAGAGGGGATGATGTTCCAGGTTTCGGACGTGCAATCAAAGACGATCCTGGCCCGTTTGTCCTGCAGCTGCTGAAGTACCTGTTCAATCTTCTGGTCCAGGGTGTATTCGGAATCGGCCAGTTCGCTCCACTCCCGGGTCACGAACTCCTCCAGCATCCTGCGGAGCGTGTCCGGATTGATCCGCTCCAGGGGAATTTCAACGGCTTCTTCATTCTGCCCGCCTTCTCCAATCGGTTGCATCATCTTCGTACCACCTTTTTCGGGACTCCACGATTGATGGGGGTCCCTGTGCCTGTCTCCGTCATCTTTCCTCATTTTATACATATTTCAGCCTTATTCCCTTGCTAATGATGCACATGCTTCCGGTTAAGCGTCCGCCGAAAGTCACATTTGAAATCCGCGAAGAAACGAAAGAGGGCTATGAAATGCACATTGAGCGAAGAGATCACCTGAAAGGTCTGAACTGCGGAGAATCAGTTATAACGGTGTCTGTAGCGAGCCTGTTCGGGGATATGCTGGATTGCATATCTCGTAAGAGTAAGGTGCTCCTCTGTCTTGCCCACGTATGCATGGGATCTTCTCTCATCGTTTACGGCTTTGGGTTAACCGGTATTTCGCAGATTGTTGCCATAGTTCTTGGTTTTGTCATGGCGGTGCCCTTTGTTGAAAAACTGGTGTGGCTCGTTATAAACGCTTTTTGCCGAAAAGCATAGTTGCTTTGCCTGCGTGGCTTAGAGCTGTTGTACGCCCGGTCCGCTGAGTCTGCTGCGCCCGGCGCTGCCGGCCTCCACTTGAATCTGGGTGCCGATACGCTCCTTGAGTGCCGGTACGTGGGAGATGATGCCGATCAGTTTGCCATCCTGCTGCAGGCCCGAGAGGGTTTCCAGGGCGGTTTCCAGGGCATCCTCATCGAGGGTGCCGAACCCTTCGTCCAAATACAGTGAATCAACGGCCACGTTACGGCTGGCCATGCTGGAGAGACCGAGGGACAGGGCCAGGCTGGCGATGAAACTCTCACCGCCGGACAGATTCTTGGTGGAGCGGATCTCTCCGGCCTGGTAGTTGTCGATTACGTTCAATTCCAGCGGTTCGTCAGCGTCGCGCACCAGTATATAACGGTCGTTCATTTTCTGCAGCTGGCGGTTGGCGTGGGCAACCATCAGCTCGAAGGTCAGCCCCTGGGCGAAATTGCGGAATTTTTTCCCATCGCTGGAGCCGATCAGGCTGTGCAATCGCTCCCAACGGGCGCACTCCTTTTTCTGCATTTCCAGAGCCTGCAAACGATCCCTATGGAGCTGCTGCTGCTCGGCATGCCGCTGAAGTTTCTGTTCGATACCACCGAAGGCTTTGTGCAAATCCCCCAACCGTGCAGTTACAGCGGCGTATTCCTCACGAATCAGATCAAGCGGCTTGTCGGTCAGCTTCTTATCCGACTCAACCGCCAGCGCTTCCCTGCGATCCTGTTGGCGGGTGAGGAGCGCGGTCTCTTCCCTGGCCAGGTTGTCAGCCCATTGGGTCAGTTCATCGAAGCGCTCCTGGGGCAGACAGGCCTGCAGAAAGTCGGATTCATCGGTAAAACCCGCATCAGCAAGACGAGCGCGGAAGGCCGCTTCCCGTTCAAAGAGCTGCGCTCTTCTCTGGTTTATGGACAGCGTCAGCCTTTCAATCTGCTGGTTCAATCCGCCACGTTCAATCTGCAGGCGATTTTGCTCCTGCAGCGCCGCTTCACGCCTTTCACCAGCCTGTCGGAGCGCATCGGCCAGCCGTTTTTCCTCACGATCCGGGTTGCGCTCCCCATACTGCTCCAGACGCTGCTCCACCAGCGTATCCCGCTGTGCTCTATTATCCCGCAGTTGTTGTTCCTTGTGGTTACGTGTCTTTTCCGATTCTGCCAGCAATGCCCGCTGTTTCTCTCCTTCAGCGGCAAAGTCGGCCCGACCTTTTTCCAGCCGTTCCCTGGCCTGCAACTTCTGATGATACACAGTTCTGCGGGCGGTCAAGGCGGTCAGCAGCTGATCACTCCTGTCCGGAACAATCTCGCTGAAGCCATAGGCAGCTACCGCACGCTCGACCTGGGCCAGCGCCCGCTGGAGGTCACCCAGTAGAAGCGCGGATTCGCTCTCCAGGCGCAAAGCTTCAGCTAACGCCGATTCCTGCCCCAGCTGGGCGGCCAGGCGGGCCTGGTCATGCTCTGCCAGCCTGTCCTTGAGTCTGTCGAGCGCCGTTTGTGCGCTGCGTTCTTCCTGTTCCTTCTGTTCGGCATCTTTGATGATGCCACGCCGGTTGAGCAACTCTTCCCGGCAGAGCTTGGACTCAGTGTCCATAACCTCCAACCAGGCTTCAACGTCGCTCCCCTGGTCCGGTTTGACGGTCAGTCCCAGTTCTCGGGAGGTGTTTTCGCAAAAGGTCTGATCGGCCAGCAGTCGTTTTTGAAACTCGCTCAGATCCAGTCCTGCCTGCTGCTGATCCTTGACAACAGCGACCAGTTCCAGCCTGATCAGGGACAACTGTTCCTGCACTTTATGGGCTTCTGCCAGGGCCAGCTTGAGCTCCGTGCGGGCCTGATCCAGCCGGGGAATATTGCCGGCTGCGTAGGGGTGTTCAATCGCGCCGCACAGTGGGCAGGGCACGCCGTCCTTCAGCTGTCTGCGGTCTTCTTCCAGACTCTGCACCCGGTTGATCAGGAGAACATTTTCCTGGATTTGATGGGCAACCTGTTCACGCAGTTCAGCCTCTCCGGCCAGCGTTTGTTCCTGATCTGCAAGCGCTTGCCTCTTCTGCTCAAGCGTTTCTCCCCGCAGATTCAATTCTGCCAGCTTGTGGGTGACCTCCATACTACGCACCAGGGTTTCCTGAATCAGTCCCAGGCGATTGTGTCGGGCCGCAAGCGTTTCCGCTTGGTCGCGCCATGCGGAAAGATCACGTCCCTGGAGCAGTGCTTTCCGCGCAGCACCGAACACCGCCAGCCGATTTTCAGCCTCTGAAACAGCCTGACGTGTCCCCTGCCAGACCGTCTCAGTTTGGCTGCGGATGAGTGTGGCGCTTTTCACATGGTCGCCATGACTCACCAGTCGGTCCGACGTGTCGCGACACTGTTTTGTGAGGCTTTCGAGCGCCCTGAGCTGTTGTTCGATCCCGGTCAAGGCCTCGACCAACCCGGCATCGGCCTGGTGCTCGGCCAGAAAGCGCGCGATCTCCTGCAGCTCTTCCTCACTCTCACGCAGGCGATGATCGCATTCTGTTATCGCCGTGCGATAGTCGCCGTTCCGGCGATCGATCTTTTCGATTTCAGCCACCATGCCCTGCAGCTGGAGCTGGGCTTCACCGAGTTTGACATCAAGCCCGCGCGTGATGCGGATCAACTCCGCCTCCCGTGTCTGTTCGATTCGGGCCTGTGCAAGCCCGGACTCAGTTTGTTCCAATGCATCAAAGGCGGCCTGCCAGTCAAGTTGGAGCCGGGGGAGCCGTTCTGCCGCAGCCGTCAGGTGGCCCTGTTCCTCCTTCTGTTGCGATCGAACCTGAAGGATATGGGCATAATCGCTGCCAAGTTTCTGGGCGCGTTCAGCCGTTTCCAGTTGCCTCAGCTGCGGATCAGCTGCTGCCTTGCGCGTTTCAAAGGCGATCCGGTCCTGATCGAGTTGCAGCAGTTCAGCGTGCAGGGCTGCTATCCGTTCCCGCCAGGCTTGTGCGTCGCGCAATATCCCGGCATCGGCGGACAGGGTGCCTTCCGCCAGTTGCAGCTCAGTTTTTTCGGTACGCAGCTTCTCCGCTTCCTCTGACGACAAAAGCTGGATTCCATCGAGCTCGGCACGCATCTCCCCCAGGTGTTTGCGCTGTTCGGTTGTGCACTCGTGAACCTTGATTGAAATCCGGCTGTAGATGGCGGTACCGGTGATCTGCTCCAGGATCGGCGCGCGCTTGTCGGAGGACGCCTGGAGAAAAGCGGCAAACCCCCCCTGAGCCAGAAGCATGGAGCGGGTGAAACGCTCGAAATCCATGCCGGTGACCTCTTCCACCATCTTGGCAACGGCGGTGAGCTTTGATTCGAGGATAGTACCGTTTCCGGCATGAACGATTTCGTGTTTCGGTGGCTGCAACTGCCCGTCGGCACGCCTGCGCGAGCGGTGCTGACTCCAGTGGCAGCGAAAGCGCCCCCTGGCAGTTTCAAATTCAACCTCGGCCCAACATTCACCGGTCTGACGTGACATGATTTCATTGCCACTTTGGGTAATCTTGTTCAGACGGGGGGTCTGGCCGTAGAGGGCAACGCAGATTGCATCCAGGATGGTCGTCTTTCCCGAGCCGGTCGGTCCGGTGATGGCAAAGATGCCACTGGAAACATAGTCGGGATGGGTAAAGTCAATATCCCATTCTCCGGCCAGGGAATTCAGGTTTTTGAAGCGCAGTCGCAGAACCCTCATGCTTCCCCCTGCGGATCATCTTCGTGCAGCGCCAGAACCGCTTGACGAAAGAGCGCGACCAGTTCGCCCTGTTGCTCCAGCGGCACCTCGTGTGCGGTCAGGCAGCGGCTGAATACGTCATCAACGTCCAGATCGTCCAGGGTCTCTTCCGTAGCCATCCGGCTCAGGGTCCGCTCCACCAGTCGCGTGTTTTTTGACCTCAGAATCTCCAGGGACGTCCCTTCGATCAGATCACGCAACCGTTCCTGCAGATCGCCGATGACCTCGTTTCCCTCGTAGACCACCTCCAGCCACAGGGGAGCGGTTTCCCTCTTCAACTCGGCCATACGCCCGCTGATCTGCTGCCAGTCACCGCGCAGCGTGGCCAGCCGCTGAAAACAGGGCACGCTTATTTCCTCCGTTGTCACCCCTTCAGCGCCAATATTAACCGTCACAACGGATTTGAGCTTCCCGGCCTCTCCGAAACTCATGGGGAGGGGCGCGCCGCAATAACGCCGAACGTCGGAACCGGCCACCCTCTGGGCCGTGTGCAGATGGCCGAGGGCCAGGTAGTCGAAGCACTCGGGGAAGACATCGCTCCCCACCTGCCCCAGGGTGCCCACGTACAGCTCCCGCACGCCATCGCCGTCAACGGTCTGCCCGCCGGCCGTGAACAGGTGACCCATGGCGACAATCGGGAGATTCCCCCCCAGGTGGGCGCGCCGGGAAACGGCGGCTTCGCCTGCCTGGCGGTAGTGGTCGCGGATTCCCTCAGTCAGTTTGCGCCCCTTGTCCTCAAAACTCTCGCCAGCCTCGGCCCTGCGGATATCCCGGTCGCGCAGATAGGGAATAGCGCAGACGATCAACTCCGGTTTGGCGTCGCTGTCGTGCAGTAGTACCAACTCGTCTTCCACCGCTTCGGCCATGCAGCCGATCACATGGACGTTGAGATGGCGCAGCACTTCGCGGGGAGCGTTCAGCAGCGAGGGAGAATCGTGGTTGCCGGCCGTGACCACGACGTGCCGACATCCCGCTCCGGCGCAGCGACACAGGAAGCGGTAGTAGAGTTCCTGCGCCCGGTTGCTCGGGGTGGCGTTGTCGAACACATCTCCGCAAATCAGCAGCGTCCCGACCCCTTCGGACGCGATGCAGTTGATCAGCCAGTCAAGAAATTGTTCGAACTCCTCGTAGCGTTTACGGCCGTACAGCGCCCGCCCGATGTGCCAGTCCGATGTGTGCAGTACTTTCATGGAAAGCGGCTTCCCTGGTGTTCGTTATTCAGCACGGTGTGGGGTGTGTTCAGAGCCGGATAGTACCTTGCTTTGGGAGTGTGGGCAAGGGAGGGTTTTGGGGGAATAACCAAAATGAGTGGTGAAGATCGGAAACTGCAAAGGCGGCCTTGCAGCCGCCTTATGTACGTGTCTCACCTGCTGAACCCTGGGTTGGCACAACTCGGATACATCAGGCAACCTTTCTGAGCCGTTCTGCCACCCATACCTTGATAATTGACTGCCGGGGCACTCCCAGGCGTTTTGCTTCCTTGTCCAACTGGTGAATCATCCACAACGGAAAATCCACATTCACTCTCTTTTGTTCCTGTTCGGGTCTATGGGCCTTGGAGACTTCGAGAAAGGCGGAAATGTCCTCTCCATCATCAAACTTTTTGTCAAAATCGTCAGCTTTCATATAAATCGATCTCCTCTTTTCGTGATCGGCGAACCGAAATTATTCTGATGCATTCACCCCGATAGGTTATAACCCCGGACCAATGCTTGCCGTTGATTTTACCGATCACCAGAAATTGTGGTTCATCACTTGTTATTGCCGGTATCTCGATGTATTCAGGGTCTTCCCACAGTGACTGTGCCTCATGGAAATTGATTCCGTGCTTGTTGTGGTTGCTGACGCTTTTTTCGGAGTCGTACTCAAATTTCATGGCATAGATATTATACCTTTATCGACGCGCAGGGCAAATATTTTTAGGAATCATGGTAACACTTCACGTCCATGGGAGCTGTTTTCATAACTCAGGTGAACGGGTTTTTCACGCTCTTGCCCGCTTCCAGTGTGATACGGTCCGGCAGCTCCACACCTTCCAGCTCATGGAGGGTGAGTTCCAGAATCTCCCGCAGTTGCCGGGCCAGTGCCAGCCCATTTTTATCGCGGGTAATGTCGATGCTGCCGAATAGGGAAACCCTGTCAATACGGTTCTCAATGGTCAGGTCGTCGATCTGCAGACAATCGCTCTCATTTTTAAAGGGTTTGATCGGTTTTTTAGCCATTGCGTTCTCCTTTGTGCTTCCGCTCTCTGTGGGGTGCGACATCGGTCAGCTTCATCAGTCTTGATTTGATCCTGGTGCTCAATGAAGGAAATATACTGATTCCAGTGTTCTTTTCAAGTTCGGTTATGGAAATTTCCTGCGGCAGGGCATCGGCGGCATTTTCGATTACATAGGCACCCGCCTCATGCGTGTCCGGATCATAGACCGCTTTGAACAGTTTGGTCGGCACCATGACCGCTCCCCCGATTTGTTGCAGATGCTCTCCCTGGAAGATCGGGCCGCTGACAACATACAGATTTCCCCTTTCCCGGGCCATTTTTCTCACGTTTGATTCGATTGCTTCCCAGGGGCCGCGGTTGTTTTCCGGTATTTGAGGAACCATGTTGGCCAGGGAAAAACACTCATATCGGGACTGGCTGTCGAACATGTCCGCAGAAGGAGCAATGTGGCCGCGATCATAACCGGATCGTGAGTAGTGGCGCAGTTCGGCACGCTCCATAGCAGGAATGTTTTCGTCGGGATGGAAGCTGTTGTGCCGTTTCAGCCCCTTGCCCTGTACGAGCCGTTCGCGGGTCAGATGCTCCGCCGCGTACAGGGGGGTTCTTGTTACACCGGAATGCTTGATGGCGTATCCGGAATAGCAGACTTCGCGGGTTTTGCTGCCGAGTTTCTGGTTAATGACTTCCGGGGCCTGGCCGTTTGCAAAGTGTTCGGGACAGTCCGTTGGCCCTGCCATAACGGGTGATGCGGCGAGTAAACTGATCAGGGTGAGGGTTGCCAGCGGGGTTACGACAGCTTTCATGAAGACTCCTTTGTTTTAATGAAAGGCGCGAACGTAGCAATTCATCCGGAAAGAGTCAACCACGCTGACCCTGTTTCCGTATCAGCTGGTAGCAGAGGGATGTTGTCGTCACGTTATGAAACGGGGTGAGATGTTGGAAACATCATGCAAGCGGAAGCTGGCAGGAAGATAAACAGGGGCTGTGACGATTCAGTCGTTGTGCTGTTGCCGGGTGTTCCGGATGACGGAGAGCGTACGCCGGCAGATACCAGGTGCTGAATAATTTGTGGTGGGTAACGGGGAAAGGCGGGCTGTTTCCTGGTGTTTTCAACAGTTACGCAGGAATTCCTTGTGTTCCCCTTGGGAGAAAATACTTTCCCAAGGGGAAATTAAAAGGTAAGATAGTCGCCAGTTGTGCTGGCATTTAAATAAACAAGATTGTAGGCAGGAGATCGTCATGAAGTGGAGAATTCATTCAGCTGGTACCTTGCTGTTGCTGTTGGTTTTTTCTTCCGTTTCCCATGCAAGTGGACAAAAGAGTGAGTCATTGACACCTGGTGCAAAATATCTTTCCCAAGCAAGCGCAGAAAAGAATGCGATGAACGAGGCTATCAAAGTATATCTTGAAAGAAATCCACCGGAAGTAATTTCGAAATCAATTTATGCAACGGTAGAAAAGGCTCAGCCTGCATCAGTTCCTGCATATGCCCGGGAAAAAGTTCTCAGTCTTCTGAAAGAGAACATTACGCCTGAAATTATGGCAAAAATGATTTCAGCGGGGCTGAAAAGGAATTTCACTGTCGCTGAGATCGAAGTACTGTCAAAATATGATGAGTCGCAACTGAGCGATGATTTAAAGAAGAAAAATGAAATTTTCAAATTCCAGGTATCAAGCGAAATAGGACTGCTGCTGGCAGCGTCAAGCGGTTAGGGAAACTGCCACCTTGTGTGCTTGAATCGCAGCAACGTGCATGTCGTGATTTTGAGCTGAAATATACCTGTGTTAAACAGAAAAGGACCACGTCACATCGTGGTCCTTTTCTGTTTTGAGGCGTGGGGATGCAGAGACAGGCGCGTGGCACGACCCTGTCAACCGCCATCAGGCCATGGCCAATGGCGGAGTTGCCTCGGGATCGATGATCACATCCAGAAGTGACGGCCCCTGGTGCGCGGCCAGGGCCTGCCAGTCGATATGCTCGAAATCCTCGATTCCCCGGATGGTAAAGGCCTGGGCGCCGGTGGAGCGGGCCATCATGGCGAAATCCACCGTTGGGATGCTGAAATCCACCGCTTCGCTGCCGTGAACCCGGTGGGCATGGCGGATCAGTCCGTAGGCCTGGTCGTTGAGTATCACGAAGATTACCGGCAGACGTTGCTCCACGGCCACGGTTATCTCCTGGGCGCTCATCAGGTAGCAGCCGTCACCGGCGATACAGACCGATGGCGCCTTCCGGTCGGCGAAGGCGCCGCCTATCGACGCGCCTACGGCCCAGGCCATGGTGGCGAATTCGATGGAGAGGTGCAGGGCTTCCGGCCGGTTTTTGAAGAAGTAGTGAATCGACCAGGGCACGCTGTTGCTGTTGTCGATGAAAAAGCGGCTTTCGTGCGGCAGGCGGCGGAGCAGCTCCCGATACACCTGGGGAGCCTTCAGCAGTTGGCCAGCAATGGCCGGCGCGCAGCACTCCGGCTGTGATACCTTGATCCCCGACGGAACGTACCCGTTCTGTCCAGTTGCGCTGGTTTGTCCGGAAGAGGAGTCGCAAAAAGCGGAAGTCAGCGTGCCCGATTTCCGTAATTCCTCCAGGCGAGCGTTCAACTGCTTCAAGACGGGCTTGATCGCTCCAAAGACGTGCAGGCGGGCCATGGGAGAGCGGTTGAAGTTTTGCCGGTCGCTGTCGATGTGGACCATCCTGCTGTTCATCAGCAGCGGGTCCCATTTGCTGGTCTCCCATTCAGCCAGATTGCTGCCCACCGCCAGGATCAGCTCAACCCCGTTGTCCGCCAGCGACTGGCGGGCGGAGGAGTGCCCCGAGCAGCCGAACACTCCCCGAGCCAGGGGATGATAGGGGTTGATGGCCGACTTACCGCGCGGGGTGGTGATGATCTCGGCTCCGGTCAGCTCGGCACACCGGCTGATCAGATCGCCAGCGCCGATGGCGTTGTGACCGGCCAGCAGCCTGATCCGGCCGCCGTTCCCCAGGACGACGCTGATCTCCTCAATCAGCCTGTCCAGCGCCCCGCTGTCCACGGTCGTGTCCTCGGTTGTCAGCAGTTGGTGGAGCCCCTTATAACAGGCCGGCCCTGAAGCCTGCGCCGCAAAAATGTCGATGGGAATGCTCAGGTGCGCCGGACCCCTGGGATTGCCCAGGGCAACGGTCAGGGCGGCGGCCAGCTTCTTTTCCAGCTGGTTGGGGTGCGTAACCATGGAATTGTAGCGGGTGCAGCAGGCGAACATGCTCACGATGTCCACTCCGTCACGGGACGAGTCCTGGAATGAGCCCAGACTGAAATCCGTAACCCTGGTCTGCGACGATATGGCCAGCAGGGGAATCTGCTCGGCCAAGGCGCCCGCTACACCGGTGATCAGGTTGGTGGCACCGGGGCCGGTGGTGCAGCAGCAGACACCGATCCTGCCGCTTTCGCGGGCATAACCGTCAGCCATAAACGCTGCTCCCGCCTCATGGCGGGCCAATATCAACGTGGGGCCACCACGTTTTTCGCTACGCACCAAGGCATCGAACAGCGGTCCCAGCGGGCTGCCCGGCACACCGAATACGTATTCCACGCCAAACTGCTCCAGATATTCCACGATCAGATCACTGTTTGTCATAACGCTCTCCTTCAGAAAAATAACCGCAGCATGCTAGCACATTTTTGTGGCAGTGGGCTAATGATCTTGGGCATCAGTGCACTTATTGTTTGCCGCGGCTCCGATCCGGGCAGGCACGAGCTTCCGACGCCGGCAATGCCATTGATTCTAGATTCTTTCACGGTTGACACCCTTTCGGCATATATAGTATCTTTTTAGACTTTCACACCACACATCTAAGTGGTTTTGCAGCACCACAAACAACTATTTACACGCAAAAGGATCTGAAACATGAGAAGCGATACCATAAAAAAAGGGTTTGAGCGAACTCCGCATCGTGCCCTGTTAAAGGGAACCGGTGTTCCCCAGAATCAGATGGACAAGCCGTTTATCGGCGTGGCAACCAGCTTTACCGACCTGATTCCCGGACACGTGGGCATGCGCGATCTGGAACGCTATATTGAGAAGGGTGTGCATTCCGGAGGTGGCTACTCCTTCTTTTTCGGGATTCCGGGCGTGTGCGACGGTATTGCCATGGGCCACAAGGGGATGCACTACTCCCTGCCGACCCGTGAACTGATCGCCGACATGGTCGAGTCGGTGGCCGAGGCGCATCGTCTGGACGGCCTGGTGCTGTTGACCAATTGCGACAAGATCACTCCCGGCATGCTCATGGCCGCTGCCAGGCTGGATATCCCCTGTATCGTGGTGACCGCCGGTCCCATGATGAGCGGCCGCGGACAGTCTGACCGTAAGTTCTCCTTTGTCACCGACACCTTTGAGGCCATGGCCCGCTACAAGGCCGGGGTTATCAGCGACAAGGAGCTGATGGTTTGCGAGGACAACGCCTGTCCCGGTATGGGTTCCTGCCAGGGACTGTTTACCGCCAACACCATGGCCATCCTGACCGAAACCATGGGCATGAGTCTGCCGCGCTGCGGCACGGCCCTGGCGGTTTCGGCGCTCAAACGGCGCATCGCCTTTGCCTCGGGCGAAAAGATCGTCGAACTGGTCAACAACAACGTGACCCCGCGCAGCATCATGACCCGTGAGGCGTTTGAAAACGCCATTCGCGTTGACCTGGCCCTAGGGGGATCCTCCAACACCGTGCTGCATCTGCTGGCCATTGCCCATGAGGCCGGTGTGGAGCTGCCGTTGGAGACCTTCGATATCCTGGCCAAGGATACACCCCAGTTGGCATCCATGAATCCGGCCGGCGAGCATTTCATGGAGGATCTGGATGTTGCCGGTGGTGTCAGCGGCGTCTTCAAGCAGTTGGGCGACAAGATCAAGGATACGCCGACCCTGTTCGGGCTGACCACCAGGCAGCTGGCCGCCAGTGTGGAAAACGTGGATGATGGCGTGATCCGTTCGCTGGATAACCCGGTCAAAAAGGAGGGCGGCATCGCGGTCCTGTTCGGCAATGTCGCGCCCAAAGGGGCGGTGGTCAAGCAGTCCGGCGTCTCGGACAAGATGATGCAGTTCGAGGGAACGGCGCGCTGTTTCGACTCCGAGGAACTGGCCATGGCGGCCCTGATGGAGGGGCGTGTTGTCGCCGGCGACGTGGTGGTCATTCGTTACGAAGGCCCCAAAGGCGGTCCCGGCATGCGTGAAATGTTGGCCCCAACCGCAGCCCTGATGGGGCTCGGTCTGGGGGATTCGGTGGCGCTGATCACCGATGGCCGTTTCTCCGGCGGCACTCGGGGACCCTGTATCGGACACATCTCCCCCGAGGCGGCCCAGGGCGGCCCGATAGCGCTGGTGCAGGATGGCGACAGGATTCTGCTGGATATCCCGGCCCGCAGGCTGGAACTGCTGGTGGATGATGCAACCCTGGAAGAACGCGGAAAGAGCTGGGTTGCACCGCAACCCAAGATCAAGGGCGGCTGGCTGGCCCGTTACGCCAAGGTGGTTACCTCTGCCCATACCGGAGCCGTGACCACGGCGGATTAGAAGTCCTGTGTCCATGACGCCTTCCGGACTACTCTCGCTGAGAATGCCTTCAGTTTACGCATGTTAGGTCAGAGAGCCGACTGTTGCGAAGTTTATCCAGCAGTGATGGCATGTGCTGCATAGGCGGCGATTGCCTACGGCATTGCGCTCGATCCGCCTCCAAGCATCACGGACACAGGAATTACATTCATGCTTGAAAATGGAGTTACCGTATGAAAATGAATGGCGCGCGTATTTTGCTGGAATGCCTTCTGAAAGAGGGCGTTGATACGGTTTTCGGCTATCCTGGCGGTACGGTGATCAATATTTACGACGAACTCTTCAGCTGCAGGGAGATTCGCCACATCATGCCGCGGCACGAGCAGGCCGGCACCCATGCGGCCGACGGCTATGCCCGGGCCACCGGCAAGGTCGGTGTGGCCATTGCCACCTCAGGACCGGGCGCCACCAATACGGTGACCGGTATAGCCACGGCCTACATGGATTCCATACCCATGGTGATCATCACCGGTCAGGTGCCCACGGCGCTGATCGGCAACGATGCCTTTCAGGAAGTGGATATCATGGGCATCACCCGCTCATGCACCAAACACAACTTTCTGGTCAAGGATGTCAAGGATATCGCCCTGATCATCAAGAAGGCCTTTTACATAGCCCGCACCGGCCGTCCCGGTCCGGTGCTGGTGGATCTTCCCAAGGATGTGCAGATCGCCAAAACCGAATTCAACTACCCGGAATCGGTGGAGATCCGCAGCTACAAACCGACCACCGGTGGTCACCCCCGTCAGGTGTCCAAGGCGGTCGGCATGTTGCTGGCTGCGCAATGTCCGGTGATGTACGTGGGGGGGGGCGTGATCCTCAGCAACGCCGCCGAGGAGTTGACCATCCTGGCTCGCATGCTGTCGATACCGGTCACTACCACGCTGATGGGGCTGGGCTCGTTTCCGGGCAGCGATGAGCAGTCGCTGGGCATGCTGGGGATGCATGGCGCCTACTGCGCGAACATGGCCATGACCCACAGCGACCTGATCGTTGCCATCGGAGCGCGTTTTGACGACCGGGTGACCGGCAAGGTTGCCACCTTTGCACCCCATGCCAAGATCATCCATATCGATGTGGATCCCACCTCTATCCGCAAGAACGTGCGGGTTGACCTGCCGATCGTGGGCGATGTTCGCGATGTACTGGCCAAAATGATCAAGATGGTGGAAAAATCCACCAGCGAGGTGGAGGCCTACAGGGAGTCCCTGCGACCCTGGCATGCTGCCATCTCAAGCTGGAAGAACAAACATCCCATCGCGTACACCAGAAGCGAATCCGTCATCAAGCCGCAGTTCGTGATCCAGAAACTGACGGAACTGTCCGATGGGGATGCCATCATTTCTACCGATGTGGGGCAGCACCAGATGTGGACGGCTCAGTTTTTTCAGTTCAACAAACCGCGCACCCTGTTGACGTCGGGCGGTCTCGGCACCATGGGGTTCGGTCTTCCTGCGGCCATGGGCGCCCAGGCAGCCTTTCCCGGGCGCCAGGTGATCGCGATCTGCGGTGATGGCGGCATTCAGATGAACATCCAGGAGATGGCCACCCTGGTGCAGAACCGCCTGCCGGTCAAGATTGTGATCATCAACAACAATTTTCTCGGCATGGTGCGCCAGTGGCAGGAAATATTCTTCGAGAAGCGCTATTCCCAGACCTGTCTGGAGCTGCCCATCGACTACATCAAACTGGCTGACGCCTATGGCGCCAAGGGCTTTCTGGCAACCAAACCGGACGAGGTCGAGGATGTCATCAGGCGGGGCTTACGGGAAGAGGGTCCGGTGATCATGGAGTTCAAGGTGGCTCGCGAGGAAAAGGTGCTGCCCATGGTTCCCTCCGGCGCATCGTTGAATGAAATGCTGCTGAACGCGTAAGGGAGACTTATTTCATGCGGCATACACTATCAGTGCTGGTTGAAAATGAATTTGGGGTCGTTTCCCGGGTTGCATCGCTTTTTTCCAGCAAAGGCTTCAATATCGACTCGTTTATCGGCGCTCCCACCAACGAAGAGGGGCTTTCGCGCATTACCATTGTTACCGATGGTGACGAGAGTGTTCTGGAGCAGATCACCAAGCAGCTCAATAAACTGATCGATGTTGTCAAGGTCATTGATTTTAGCGATGGCAGTGCCATTGAACGGGAGATGGCCCTGATCAAGGTTTCAGCCGAAGACGAAAGCCGTGCCGAAGTGCTGCGTATCGCGGATATCTTTCGCGCCAAGATCATCGATGTGACGCCCCGCTCCTACACCATCGAGGCTACCGGCAGCCCGGACAAGATCGATGCCATCCTGGAACTGTTTCGCCCCCTGGGGCTGAAGGAACTGGTGCGCACCGGTGCAATCACCATCGGCCGGGGATCAAAGGGGTGGGCGGGGTAGGGTAACGTATCGACTTACCAAAGGGGATTGTGACATGCAGCATACCCATACAATTTCCGTACTTGTTGAAAACGAATTCGGCGTTCTCTCACGGGTGGCCTCGCTCTTTTCGGCGCGAGGATTCAACATCGACTCCCTGAATGTGGCCCCCACCAACGAAGATGGCTTGTCACGCATCACCATTGTCACCCATGGAGATGAAAGTGTCCTGGAACAGATCAGCAAACAGCTTAACAAGCTGATCGATGTGATCAAGGTGATCGATTTTACGGACGGCAGTTGCGTTGAACGTGAAATGGCTCTGATCAAGGTTTCCGCCGAGGATGAAAGCCGCGCCGAAGTGCTGCGCATAGTGGATATCTTTCGCGCCAAGGTTGTTGACGTCACCTCACGTTCCTACACCCTCGAGGTGACCGGCGCTCCTGCCAAGGTCGACGCCATCCTGGAACTGTTGCGCCCCCTGGGACTGAAGGAGCTGGTTCGCACCGGCGCCGTAGCCATCGGCCGGGGCTCAAAGGGGTGGAAGGGGTAGGGGATAGTACCAACATACTAATTGAGGGATATGCTGCCGCTGTGTTCGCCTAACACAGCGGTTTTTTTGTTTTTTCAACAGCAGTTAGTCGTAGCCGACTGGATTTGAAAATAGTTTGTTCGGTCGCCGAATTGTATTGTCCCAAATTAATGCTATATCTGTTTCTGTACGGGTATTTGTCTCCACTGAAACAGACCTGAATACCCCATCAGGCGCCACACTCCGCGAGCTTAGATCGGGCGCCGGCAATCTGGAGGACTATGATGTCACATTCCACCTGCCTGGCCCCGCTTGCACTCATCATGAGCCTGTGGTGTGCGTCGGTATGGGCACAGGAACAACAGACAACTTCCGATTCAAATCCCGCCATTCTTGAAACATTGTTGAATAACGAGATCATCACGGTTACCGGCGCCAGCAAATACGAGCAGGATATTGCCGATGCGCCCTCATCGGTCTCCATCGTCACCGCGGCCGATATTCGCAAGGGGGGTTATCGCAACCTGGCGGAGATTCTCAACGGTGTAGCAGGATTCTATATCACCTACAACCGCAGCTACCACTTTGCCGGTACGCGGGGGTTCAGCCCTCTGGGCGACTTCAACACCCGTATCCTGCTGCTGGTGGATGGCTACCGACTGAACGACAGCGTCTACGAACAGTCCCCCCTGGGAAATGACTTTCCGGTTGATATTGATCTGGTCGATCGGGTGGAAATCATCCGCGGACCGGGGTCGTCCCTTTACGGAACCAACGCCTTTCTGGCAATCATCAACGTCATAACCATCAGTGGCAAGAATCTCAAGGGGGGCGAGCTTTCCGTCTCCGGTGGCAGCTATAATGCCTGGAACGGGCGTGCAAGCGGTGGTGGCAAAACAAAGGCGGGAGTCGATCTGCTTTTCTCCGGCAGCTACCGCGATATCGCCGGCAAACAGCGGCTGTCGTTTCCGGAATACGCGGCAACCAATGCTGGGGTTGCCCAGGATCTGGATGGAGAGCGGTCGTGGGATCTGTTGGCAAAGGTTTCCTGGGAAAATTTCAGCCTGTTGCTGCTCCACCAGGACAGGGATAAGACCGTTCCCACTGCCTCGTACTTCTCCAACTTCAACGATCCTGCTGAAAAGAACATCGACCGGCACACACTGGCCGGTTTCAGTTTCAATCGCGTCAGCAGCTCAGTCGATCTGAGCGCACGACTGACCTATAACCGCTACGAGTTCGAAGGGAATTATCCCCTGGATAACGCCGGTGTGCGTACCCTCAACCGGGATACCGTGCTGGCCGAGTGGGTCGGCGCCGATCTCTTGCTCTCCAAAACTTTTGGCGATCACCTGGTGACTATCGGGACCGAGCAGCGCTGGCAATTTACCCAGCAGCAGCGTAACTTTGATGTGGGTCCGGTTCCCGCAGTGATCCTGGATGTCAGCAATCACAACTCTATCCAGGGGTATTATCTGCAGGACGAATTCCACATCCTTAATAATCTGATCCTGAATGCCGGTCTGCGCGCCGACATCTATGAAAACTTTGGAAACACTATCAATCCTCGGGGAGCTCTGATCTGGAAGCCACGGGAATCCACGCTGCTGCGCCTGACCTACGGTGAGGCTTTTCGTGCCCCCAATGCTTATGAACTCTATTATGACGACCGGGTCAGCATCAAGGGCAATCCGCACCTGAAGCCGGAGAAGAACCGAACTCTGGAGTTGGGGTGGAGCGAATTTTTCGGGAACAATATCAGTACGTCCGTGAACGGCTTCTATATATGGATTTCCGATCTGCTGGAGCAAGTGATCGACCCTGGTGATGGCATGTCGGTTTTCAGGAACCAGAGCCAGGTCGAATCACGGGGAGTTGAGCTGCAGGCCGAGGGGAAATGGGAAAACGGATTGAGTGGCAGGATAAGTTACACCTACCAGGATACCAAAAATCTGGATGCCAATCGTTTCATGACCAATTCACCACGCAATCTGATTAAGGGTTCGCTCTCCGTTCCCTTACCCTTGAAGAACAGCTTTGCCACTCTCGAAACGCTCTACGGCGGTTCACGATTGAATTCAGCAGGGCAGAAGGTTGACGGCGCGGTAGTTGTCAACCTCACTCTTTCCAGCCGCGATATT
Source organism: Desulfuromonadales bacterium (assembly GCA_013377095.1). Taxonomy (GTDB): domain Bacteria; phylum Desulfobacterota; class Desulfuromonadia; order Geobacterales; family Pseudopelobacteraceae; genus Pseudopelobacter. The sequence goes on along the minus strand of JACAAY010000020.1, from coordinate 34,520 downwards.
GTGAAAGGGCTGGATCTCTCCGCGTCAATCTATAATCTGTTGGACACCACGTACAGCATGCCGGCCGGTCCCGACAATAGCAACAGTCTCGGGGAAAGTCTGCGTGGAATCCGGCAGGACGGCATAACTTTCCGCCTGAAAGCAACATACCGGTTCTGACCATGCGCGCTTGTTTTTATGTCATTTTTACGCTGACCCTGCTGACTTTTTCCCTGTGCTATGGTGATGATGTGCCCCAGGAATTTTGGGTCAAAGCCAATTATCTGCTCAATCTTCCCCTTTTTGTCGAGCTGCCGAAAAAGGAGCAGAGCTGTGCTTCGTTCTCCATCTGCTTGATCGGAGATACCCCGTTGGAGGGTGTTCTGGAATCGCTGAAGGGAAAACGGGTGAAAAAACGTCCACTGGAAATCAGGCTGGTGACGGATATCAGTCAAATGGAGTGCTGCCAGGTTCTGTTTGTCGCCTCGTCGGAACGCTACCGGCTGCAACCGTTGCTGGCAGAAGCTGCCCGCCGTGGAATTCTGACCATCAGCGACATGCGCGATTTTGTCCGCCAGGGAGGGATGATCGGCCTGGTTACGGTCAACAACCGTATCACCTATGAGCTTAATCAGTCCGCCGCCCGCAGGGCGTCCATATCTTTCGACACGCAACTTCTCAAACTGGCCAATGACGTCAGCAGATGAAACCATGAACTTGATTGAGCGCATCTTACATAGAGTTGACAGTTTTCGCGGAAAGCAGCGTTTGCTGATCATGATTGCCTGTTTCATTGTGCTGATGACTTCCCTGCTCTGCCATCTTTTCAACAGCTACATTTTTTTCAATCGTGAGAGCCGTGCCCGTCTGGGAGCAATGGCCGATATTGTAGCCGCGGATGTGGGCGTTGCCCTGGCATTTTCCGATCAGAACGCCATAGCTCGGTCCCTGATTTCCCTCAAGGCGGATTCATCCATTAAACGACTCTTGGTACTTGATGAACAGGGTCGTGTCTGTGCCTATTATCCCCAACAGAGCTCGGAGGTGTCACAGGGTGACCTGCAGCGTTATTTGAAGACCATTAGAACCGGCATCGGGAGACAGTTTTTTGTGCTGAACCCCGAGGTTGAACGACCCATTGGCAAGGATGGTGTTGTTCTGGGCAGTGTTATTATCGAGCAGGACGAGAGCATATTAATCCACAGGGTCTATGCAACCATCGGCACTGGCTTTGTAATCCTGCTGTTTTCACTGCTTATCAGCTATTTGCTGGCTGCACGTTTTGCAAATGTCATTACCGAACCGGTTATTGCCATGGCAAAGACCATGCGTGAGGTAAGCCAGACCAAAAACTTTTCAATCCGTGTGGCCGGCAGCGATACCGAAGAGATCGGGCAGCTGGCCGAGAGCTTCAATCATATGCTGGAGGAAATTGCCCAGCGTGACGATGACTTGCTGGAGCGGCAGGAGCGTTTGAACCAGCAGGCCAGCTTTGACTCCCTGACCGGTCTGCCAAACCGCTCTCTTTTTGGTGATCGTCTTGACCAGGCAGTGCGTCGAGCGTTGCGAACCGGTGAAAAACTGGCGGTGCTGTTTATCGATCTGGATGATTTCAAGCTGATCAACGACACCCATGGTCATCGAACCGGAGATCTGCTTCTGCAAGAGGCTGCGTCCCGATTGGAAAACGGAACCCGCAGCGACGACACGGTGGCGCGCCTGGGAGGAGATGAATTCACGGTATTTTTGCAGGATATCAAGAGTGCCGAAAACGCCCTGCTGGTTGCCAGCAAGCATAGAGAATTGCTGCTGAGCCCCTATGTGATCGAGGATAAGCAGCTGTTCGTGTCAGCCAGTATCGGTATAGCTCTGTTTCCCGAGCATGGAGTCAATGCTGAAACCCTGATTAAAAGCGCCGATACGGCCATGTATCTGGCCAAGGAAAACGGCAAAAACCTTATCGAGCTCTTTTCCAATTACCTGCACCAGAAGGTGTCCGAGCGTTTGGGGCTCGGCAATGACCTGCACCGGGCACTGGAACAGGGTGAACTGGAACTGTATTACCAGCCACGAATTGATCTGCGCAGGAAAAAATGGGCTGGAGTCGAAGCGTTGGTGCGCTGGCATCATCCTGAGCAGGGTATGATTTCTCCCGACAAATTCATCCCCCTGGCGGAACAAACCGGTCTGATTCTCCCCATCGGTGAATGGGTTATCCGCGAGTCCTGCCGTCAGCTGAGCGAATGGCATTCGCAGGGCTTGCAGATCCCCAAGGTTTCGGTCAATGTTTCGCCGTTGCAGTTGCAGCGCCAGAATCTGGTTGGGCTGGTGCGGGAAGCCGTAGCCGCAAATTACCTCTGCAGTCGCTCACTGGAGATAGAAATCACCGAAAGCGCCCTGATGGAAAACTTGGAGCATTCCGTCAGTGTGCTCCGGGAACTGCAATTGATGGGCGTTGTCATCAGTATTGACGATTTTGGTACCGGGTACTCTTCGCTCAGCCACCTGCGCAACCTGCCGATCAACATTCTGAAAATCGACCGTTCATTCATGATGCAAATCCATGAATCCGAGGAGGATGCGCAGATACTCTCCGCCATTATAGCCATGGCTGCCAGCCTCCATCTCGAGGTTGTCGCGGAAGGAATCGAATATTCCCAACAGGAGAAGGTCGTGGCGATTCTTGGGTGTTCCGAGGTTCAGGGTTACTTCTATTCCCGTCCGCTTGCCGCGGATGATCTGCAGGAGTTGTATGAGTCAACCCTCCCCTATCCGGGGGCGGACAGGTGCTGCGTTGAATGTATCCCGCTTCAGCCACCCGACAAGGAAGGGGTGCCAGGCTTTTGCCCGCAAAGCCCCTCACGGTCTGCTGTCTGTAACGGAGAGCGGTTTTGCAGGAAACATACTGACGCAACACCATCCTGTTGATCAGGTGCGCTCGATTGTTGAGGCCGGCATGTTGTGAGGATTGTTTATGGTCAAATTGGGGCAGCGTCTCCCCTCAGTCAGTTCCGATGCGGCATTGCGGCTGGTGGAGAATAGGGGCGCTGTTGCTATTTCATTGACAGGTTCCGGTTGATGTAGTACTTTCATCCTTCTTTAAATCAATAGGTTGAACCGGTTTTCCGGATATTTTGCAGGGAGGAAGCGACAGCATGAAAGTCTATTACGACAAAGATTGTGATTTGGCAGTATTAAAAAACAAGACGGTAGCCATTATTGGTTATGGTTCACAGGGGCATGCCCATGCCCTGAACCTTAATGATTCCGGCATTGATGTGATTGTAGGTCTCAGGAAGAGCTCCCCCTCCGTCAAAAAGGCGACGGAAGCTGGTTTGAAGGTCATGACGGTGGCGGAAGCATCCAAGACTGCCGATATCGTGATGATTTTGCTGCCGGACGAGAGTCAGGGTGATGTCTACCGCGAAGAAATCGGACCAAACCTGAAAGAGGGCGCCACCATCGCCTTTGGCCACGGTTTCAATATCCATTTTGGGCAGATTGAGCCACGCGCCGACATCAACGTCTTCATGGTTGCTCCCAAGGGGCCCGGCCACATGGTGCGCCATGAGTACACCAAAGGGGGCGGTGTTCCCTGTCTGGTGGCTCTCCACCAGGACCCATCCGGAAAGACCAAGGAACTCGCGCTGGCCTATGCTTCCGCGGTTGGCGGCGGCCGCTCCGGTATCATTGAAACCAACTTCCGTGAGGAAACCGAGACCGACCTGTTCGGTGAACAGGCTGTTCTGTGCGGCGGTATCTCCGCACTGATCCAGGCCGGTTTCGAGACACTGGTCGAGGCCGGCTATGCTCCGGAAATGGCCTATTTCGAGTGTCTGCATGAGACCAAGTTGATCGTTGATCTGATCTACGAGGGTGGCATTGCCAACATGCGCTATTCGGTTTCCAATACCGCCGAATACGGCGATCTGACCCGTGGACCGCGGGTCGTCAACGAAGAAACCAAGTGGGAAATGAAGAAGATTCTGGACGAAATCCAGACCGGCGAGTTCTGCAAGGAGTGGATGCTTGAGAACAAGGCCAACAAGCCGACTTTCAACGCCCTTCGCCGTCGCGGCAGTGAACACCAGATCGAGGAAGTGGGTGCAAAACTGCGCGCCATGATGCCCTGGATCGGTAAAAACAAGATTGTCGACAAGACAAAGAACTAAGCTGTTTTCCCTGTTGCCATAACACCCCTCTTCCTCTGGGAGAGGGGTGTTCTTCTTTATTCAGGCAGGTTTAATGAAAAACCAGAATACTCCGATTGCCCGGGAAGGTTACCCTTTCATAGCCGTTTTTGCTTTGCTGTCGCTTGCCGGCGCATGTGCGGCATGGACATTCTCTTCAGCGGTGTCGTTGAGTTTCAGCGCTTTGTTTGTGTTGCTGACCCTGTTTACCCTCTATTTTTTTCGTAACCCCGAGCGGATGCCGCCTGCAGATGAGCGTGCCGTGATAGCTCCCGCCGATGGTACCGTCATCGTTGTTGACCGGGTTCCCCGGACACCGCTCGGTCACGAAGCTCTCAAAATAAGCATTTTCATGTCGGTTTTTAATGTCCATATCAATCGGGTGCCGTTTTCCGGAAGGATTGTGGAATTAATCCATGTTCCGGGCAGGTTCCTCGATGCCCGTGATGAACGAGCCTCCTGCGAAAACGAGCGCACTACGGTTGTGCTGGAAACCGCTTCCGGTGTGCGTCTGGCCTTTGTGCAGATTGCCGGTCTGATTGCACGGCGAATCGTCTGCTATCCCACAATGGGCGACCAGCTGGAACGGGGCAAGCGTTACGGCCTGATCCGATTTGGTTCGCGGGTGGATGTGTATCTGCCCGTGGATGTGAATCCGCTGGTGAAGCTGGGTGATACAACAATTTCGGGCGAGACGGTTCTTGCGCGTCTCGGGTGAGTGGAGATTGATCAGATGAATCCCGAAGTACCCCACACTCAGGTTGAAAAAACCGATAACATCAAGCGCGGTATTTATATCCTGCCCAACCTGGTGACCACCGCCAGCCTGTTTGCCGGTTTTTACAGTCTTGTCTCCACCCTGAATGGCAATTACAGTGCTGCCGCCATCTGGATTTTTGTTTCCGCCGTGTGTGATGGCCTGGATGGCAAAGTTGCCCGCATGACCGGCAGCACCAGCAAATTCGGTGTTGAGTACGATTCCCTGGCAGACCTGGTCGCGTTTGGCGTGACGCCGGCGCTGATGGTCTATGCCTGGGCACTGCGTCCCTATGGTCGCCTGGGGTGGCTGGCTGCATTTCTGTTCGTTGCCTGCGGCGCGCTGCGTCTGGCCCGTTTCAATGTTCAGGTCAATACCGTGGAGAGTAAACGCTTCGTGGGCTTGCCCATTCCGGCCGCCGCAAGCATGGTTGCGGCAACAGTGCTGCTGTTTCATCACTTTGATCGTCTGCCCCAGGAGCTTTTTCAGGCCCCCTTCATGTTCAAGCGACTGGCGATCATCACCCTGATCTATCTGCTGGCGTTTCTGATGGTGTCCAATTTCCGCTATTATTCATTCAAGGATCCCGCTCTCATAAAACGACAGCCGTTCGGTTTTCTGCTGCTGGCGGTGATTCTGCTGATTGTGGTGGTGGCTGAACCGGTCGTGATGGTGTTCGGTATCATGCTCTGTTATGTGCTTTCCGGTCCGATTGGATTTATCCTTACCTGGCCCCGTCGTCGCAGATTGGAGAAGGCAATGCGCAAGGGGCATGAGTCGCTGCATCAATGAGTGAAAAGATGTCGTCAGGGGATGGCTGTTGATTGAAGCGTATGTGTGGGGCGGGCTTATGCCCGCCTTTTCTCGTTGTGGCGGAGGGCAAGGGTGGGGCAGGCTCTCAAGGGTCAGATGATGTGGGTCAAATGAGCCGTGATTCCCGTTTGTTTGACCTCGAGAAGCGCGATGGTACGTTGCGTGGCTGTTTTTATGAGAGTGCCTGGATTGACATACAAAATTCCCGAGAGGGTCGTGATGGTGGCCAGGTGGCTGTGACCAAAAAGGACGGCATGGGCACCAACCTCAATCCCGCGTTGTTCAAGCTGTGATAAACCGAATTTAACCCCGAAACGGTCGCCGTGGGTCAACAACAGACGCTGTCCTTCGCACTCCCATATTCGCTCCCGTGGCGCCGGGGAACCAAGGTCGCAATTGCCGGCCACGGAAATAACGTTTATCCCAAGAACACGGGCAATCAGGTCAGCGTCATCGCCGCCATCTCCCAGATGGATAACGGCATCAAACGGGGCAGCCAGTTCACAGGCGTGAAACAGTAAAGGGTAGTTTCCGTGGGTATCCGATGTCACCAGGATTTTCATTGTGTCAGTGTAGCAAATCCAGTCTTTTAATGAAAATAAAAAAGAGTGTTCAGAGATGATTAAAAAAACAGTCTTTATCGTTCTGGGGAGCTTCGCGTTCCTGGTGGTGCTTTTTCTGGTATCAGTGATGATTGCAAAGGTTATCCTGGACGACGGAGATACGAAAATTACCGGTAAACATGGTGTCGGGCTGGTGGAGGTCAAGGGAATGATTCTCGACTCCAGGGAAACCGTCAGGCAGTTGCGCTATTTTTACAAGCAGGATGCCATCAAGGCGGTGGTGCTGAGGGTGGATTCCCCCGGCGGCGTTGTGGCGCCTTCGCAGGAAATCTGCGCCGAAGTGAAACGGTTTGCGGCACGGAAGAAAATCATCGTCTCCATGGGGAGTCTGGCAGCCTCGGGCGGTTACTATATTTCCGCACCAGCGACACTGATCTACGCCAACCCCGGCACCATCACCGCCAGTATCGGGGTGATACTGAAACTTTCCAATATTGAGTCCTTGATGGATAAGATCGGCATCAAGTCCTATACCCTGAAAACCGGCAAGTACAAGGATTCCGGTTCTCCGGTGCGTCGGTTTTCCGAAGAGGATCGCGCCATGCTTCAGGCGGTGATTGATAATACCCACGAACAGTTTGTCCAGGCTGTGGCCAGCGGTCGCAGGCTTCCAGTTGAAGAGGTGCGTAAAATAGCCGATGGACGAATTCTTTCCGGTGAACAGGCCAAGGTTTGTAAACTGGTGGACCGGCTGGGGACATTGCAGGACGCCATTGAGGAGGCCGGACGACTGTCCGGTATCGCCGGTGAGCCGGAGGTGATCGTGCCGCCCAGGAAAAAAATCAACTACTGGGATGTTATGACCGATGGGGTGGAAGGCGCTTTCACCGGCCACCTTGACCGTGTGAACAGCGGCGTGCGGCTGATGTATGAGGCAGAGTAGGGTGGCATTGGGAAAAGACGCAGTGCACTGCGTCTCTTCCCTGGAAAAATTACGATCTCTTCTGTAACCGGTGATGGGCAGCCAGCAGGATTCTTTCGGTGGTGTCCCAGTCAATGCAGGCGTCGGTAATTGAAACTCCATACTTGAGTTCGCCGATGTCGGCCGGTACTTTCTGGTTGCCGGCAGAGAGAAAACTTTCGATCATGACGCCTGATATGGATGTGTTGCCATCGACAATCTGCTGAACAACGTCTTCCAGGACTTCCGCCTGCTTATTGTAATCCTTGTTTGAGTTGCCGTGACTGCAATCCACCATGATGGTAGGGTTTAGTTTGTTTTTGTTGAGAGCTTCCTCCACATGCAGGATGTCTTCGGCGTGGTAGTTGGATTTGCGGGTGCCGCCCCTCAGGACGATGTGTACGTCGGGGTTGCCGGTGGTATGGATAATTGATGTGCGCCCCTCGCGGTTGATACCGAGAAAGCTGTGTGGGTGTTGCGCGGCCTTCATGGCGTCCATGGCAATCTGCAGGTTGCCGTCGGTACCGTTTTTGAAACCGACCGGAAAGGAAAGGCCACTGGCCATTTCACGATGGGTCTGGGATTCGGTGGTGCGGGCACCGATGGCACCCCAGCTGATCATGTCAGCAACATATTCCGGTGTTATGGGGTCGAGCATTTCGTTGGCAACCGGCAGCCCCTGGGCGGTTATGCAGCTCAGTAGTCCGCGGGCTATCCCCAGGCCTTTGGAAATCAGGTGAGTGCCGTTCATGTCAGGATCATTGATCAAACCCTTCCACCCCACGGTGGTGCGCGGTTTTTCAAAGTAGACCCGCATGACCAGCAAGAGCTGATCATTAACCTGGCGGGAGAGGGAGGCCAGACGTTTGGCGTACTCCTTGGCCGCTTCGGTATCGTGGATCGAGCAGGGACCCACGACCACCATTAGCCTGCGGTCACGGCGGAGAAGAATTTCCTTGATCTGTTCCCGGCTCCTGCTGACAAAATCACGGTCTTTCTCTGAAAGGGGAAAAACCTGGCGCAGTTCGGAGGGGGCAATAATGGGGGTAATGCCGGAAATCTTGAGATTGTTCGTTTTTATCATGTGGGGGGTCCGTTCGGTCTCAATGGAATAGTTAACCTTTATTATAGTTTTCCCAACGTTTTGTCAAAGGAGTTTTTGGTATGCGTCGCGCGGTGTTTCTTGACAGGGATGGCACCATAAATCAGGAGAAAGAGTATCTCTACCGGATTGAGGAGTTCGAGTTTGTTCCGGGTGCGCCTGAAGCGATCCGGATGCTGAATCAGGCCGGTTTTTTTGTGGTGGTGGTGACAAACCAGTCCGGCGTTGGGCGGGGATACTATACCGAGGATGATGTGGAAACGCTCCACCACCACATCTCACAAGAGCTTGAGCAGTACGGAGCGCGTGTTGATGCCTGGATGTACTGCCCTCATCATCCCGCGGGTAAGGGGAGTTACTCCCTGCCCTGTACCTGTCGTAAACCGCAGCCCGGAATGTTGCTTGAAGCTGCCCGCAGGTTTGGCCTGCTCCTGGAACAATCGGTAATGATTGGTGACAAAAGCGCTGACATCTCTGCCGCCAGAGCCGCCGGATGCCGGCCGATTCTGGTCCGCAGCGGTTACGGCGCCGCGGAGGAGTCGTGCATTCAGGGCAACTTTGAAGTCTATGATGATCTGCTGTGCGCGGCCATTTCCCTCTGCGGCAGTGAGTAATGGGTTTGACAGCGTATTCGCGGACGTGTAAAATTTTTTATTTATTTTTTTACAGCACTGAGGAGGTATCAGTATGACCCAAGGAATAACCAAAGGTATCATTCTGGCAGGCGGAGCAGGCAGCCGTCTCTATCCATTGACTCTTGTGGCCAGCAAACAGCTCCAGCCGGTGTACGACAAGCCATTGATCTATTATCCCCTGGCAACCCTTATGGCTGCCGGTGTTCGGGATATTCTACTGATTTCCACGCCCCATGATACTCCCCGTTTTGAGGCACTGCTGGGGGACGGTTCCCGCTGGGGTATTAGCCTGACCTACAAGGTCCAGCCTGAACCGAAGGGTATTGCCCAGGCGTTCCTGGTGGGTGAAGAGTTTATCGATAACCAGGCCGTTGCCCTGATACTGGGTGACAATATCTTCTATGGCAAGATGAACCTGGATCGGATCATGGCTGATTTTCAGGGTGGAGCGCGAATATTCGGTTATCAGGTGCATGATCCCGAACGATACGGTGTGGTGGAGTTTGATTGCGCCGGAAAGGTGCTGTCCATCGAAGAAAAGCCGAAGCATCCCAAATCCCACTATGCGGTACCCGGGCTGTATCTGTACGACAACCAGGTTGTGGCAATCGCAAAATCCATCGCTCCTTCGGCGCGCGGAGAGCTCGAAATAACCGATGTCAACCTGCAGTATCTGCGGAGCGGCCGATTGACGGTTGAGCGTCTCGGGCGCGGCATCGCCTGGCTGGATACCGGTACGCACAAAAGTTTGCTGGAGGCCAGTATCTTTATCGAAACCATTGAGTCACGCCAGGGGCTGAAAATCGCCTGTCTGGAGGAAATTGCGCTGCGGCGTGGTTTTATAAACTCTTCCCAGATGCAGCAGGTGATTGAGGCAACACCAAACTCCTCCTATCGTGACTACCTCAAGCGTGTCCTGAGTGAGACACTCAGTTGTGAACTGAGTTGAATTGAATGCCAACCGGTCAGAGTGACAGCGGTTTCGTGATCCACACACGAGAGTTTCGTGTGATTCCTCCCCTGTTTCCGTATAACCCGCGGAATTGAATTATGAGCGCACTAAAAAAATACGGTTTGTTTGTTTTGATCGTTTCGGCCCTGCTGATCGCCCTGATCTTCTTCTCGCTGAATATTCCCCATGACCGCGAGGCCAATGTAATTGAACGCTCTTTTCTGGGAGTATTCTCGCCGCTTATGAAGCCTGCGGCCAAGACCAGCACGTTCTTTGCCGATATCTGGAACGGGTATGTCAATCTGGTGTCCGTTCGCCAGGATAATCTCAGGATGATCAAGCAGATCAAGGAACTGAATGCACGGGTTGTGGCGGATCAGGAAGCCCTGTTGGAAAACCAGCGTCTGACACGTTTGCTGGAGATGAAGAAAACTGTTGCCGTCTCGTCCCTGTCAGCGTCCGTGGTGGGAGAGGATATGTCCAGCTGGTTTCGTACGTTGATTATTGATCGCGGCAGTTCCAGTGGTCTGCGCGAGGGAATGGCGGTGATGGCATCCGATGGTATTGTGGGGCAGATTATCAAGGTATCGCCCGAGAATTCCCGAGTGTTGCTGTTGACCGACCACTCCAGCGGAATTGCCGCAACCATACAGCGCTCCCGTGCCCGTGGTGTGGTCAAGGGCAAGGGTGAAGGAGTGTGCTCACTTGAATTCACCACCCGTGAAGAGGATGTAAAGGTGGGTGATCAGGTGGTAGCTTCCGGTATTGGCGGAGTTTTCCTGAAGGGGACACGGATCGGAGAGGTAACCATGGTCAAGCGGGGAGAATATGGTATTTTCCAGACGGTGACCATTCGTCCGTCCGTAAATACAGCTCACCTGGAAGAGGTGCTGGTGGTCCTGCGGGGGGGCTATGAGTAGACGCGGCGCTTTTCTGCTGATTGTCTCCATCCTGGTTGCCGTGATACTGCAGACATCGGTGCTGCCGTTGTACATAGATACGCTCTTCAAACCGGATTTACTGCTGGTTATCATGGTTGTATTGGCACTGCGTGTTTCCTATGGGACCGGGGTGCCCCTGGCATGGCTTCTGGGGCTGCTCAAGGATGTTTTCAGCGGCCTTTTTCTGGGCCTTGGCGCATGCACCTATCTGATTATTTTTCTGGTTATAAAGAGTGTTGCCGACCGTCTGTATGCGGAAAGCGGTTTTCTGTTTGTAATCACGGTGAGCGCGGCAACCTTTGCCAGTGTTGCAATTAATATGCTGCTGCTGATTATGTTTACCAATGCTTCAACGATTGCCTACTCCATGCTGTCCAGTCTGCTGCCCCACCTTCTGTTCAATGCCTTTGCAGCGTCGTTGGTCGCCCTGTTGCCCCTGTTTGCACAAGATGAGAATATTGCATGAAAGAAAAACGGTTTATTCGCGAGATCATGGAGATGAAGCATCGCACCGTACTGCTCTCCTTTGTGGTCGGTGCCATCTTTTTCCTGCTTCTGTTACGTCTCTGGCATCTCCAGATACTGAACGCCGAAGATTACCGCAGCATGTCCGAGGATAACCGGCTCCGTTTTGTACCGGTTGCCGCCTCGCGCGGTGCGATCATGGATCGTACTGGCGCGGTGCTGGTCAGTAATCAGCCGTCGTTCAGCCTGGCGGTTATTCCCCAGGAGGTCAAGGACAAGGAGGCTTTGCTGATCAAGCTCGCTACATTGTTGTCGCTTGACCGGAACGAAATGGCCGAGCGTTGGGAGAAGGGCAAGGGCAAGGCCAAATATTATCCTGTTGTGTTGGCATCCAATATAACCCGCGACCAGGTTGAGATTATCGAGGAGAACCATCTGCGGTTACCGGGAGTGGAAATCGAAATGAAGCCGGTGCGGGAATACACAAATGGAATCCTTGCAGCGCACCTGCTCGGCTACATCGGCGAAGTTTCCGAGGATGAACTGGGACGCAAGGGGAACGAAGAGTACAACCCCGGTGATTACATAGGCAAAAATGGCGTCGAACGGGGCTGGGAGAGTGTGCTGCATGGCAACGACGGTGGACGTCAACTGGAGGTGGACGCCCGGGGACGCGTGCTAAGGACCATTTCCGAGACCTATCCCACGGTTGGCAATAGTGTGATGCTGACTATTGACGCATCAGTTCAGAAAAGTGCCGAAAAAGCATTTGGAGAACAGGCCGGAGCGGCCGTGGCCATGGATGTCAACAGTGGCGAGATTCTGGCCTTCGTCAGCAACCCCGGTTTTGATCCGGCTCTGTTCAGCGGCAAGATGCCGGCGGACAGGTGGAAGGAGTATCTGGACGACAAGCGCCATCCCCTGGAAAACAAGGCCTTGACCGGTCAGTACCCGCCCGGTTCGACGTTCAAGATAATCACGGGATTGGCCGGTCTTGAAAATGGCCTGATCAATGAATCGACCAGTATCAATTGCAGTGGCGCCTACAAGCTGGGAACGTCAACCTTCAAATGCTGGAACAAGCATGGACATGGCACAACCAATCTGAAGAAGTCGCTGCGTGAGTCGTGCGATGTCTACTACTATCAACTGGGCGAACGTCTTGGAGTGGATCGTATCGCCGAGATGTCGAAACGCTTCATGCTCGGCACCCCCCTGGGCATCGGCCTGAATAATGAAAAACCGGGTCTCATACCCACTACCACCTGGAAACAGAAGCGTTTCGGAAAGCCCTGGATGCATGGCGAGACCATTTCGGTGGCCATTGGTCAGGGCTATGTGCTGATGACACCGATTCAGCTCGCATCCATGATTGCCACCGTGGCGAACGAAGGGACGATCTACCGTCCGCACCTGATGAAACGTATTGTGGACGCCGATGGCAAGACCCTCAAGGAATACGCGCCTGAAAAACTGGGCACAACCGGGATTTCACCGAAAAGCTTCCAGCTGGTAAAAAAGGGGCTGTTTGCCGTGGTGAACGAGCCGGGTGGCACCGGCGGCGCAGCGCGTATCGGGTATATCAAGGTGGCCGGCAAAACCGGCACGTCGCAGGTTGTCAAGCTGCGGGACGGCAAACGCGGCAACCCCTACCAGTACCGCGATCATGCCCTGTTTGTGGCTTTTGCTCCCTATGACAAGCCGGAGATTGCGGTGGCGGTGGTTGTGGAACACGGTGAGCATGGCGGTTCGGCTGCCGCGCCCATCGCCGGACGCATTCTGAAAGCCTGGCTTGACACCAAGAAGCCCCCCCAGAAACCTGCTCAGCAACGCAACTCGGCAGATGATGAGGATGGCGATGAAGCTATCCAGGCGGATCACACACAGATAAACGGGGAAAGCGTCGATGATTGACCGCCGGTTGTTCGCAAATATTGACTGGACCCTGATCGGTCTGGTTGTGATTATCAGTCTGTTGGGAATACTCAATATCTATAGCGCCACCACTCCCTATAAGGTAGTCGGGGAGCCCTACTATCTGAAACAGCTGTACTGGATGTGTTTCGGCATGTTCATCTCCCTGGCGGTCTGTAGTGTTGACTATCATCTGCTGGAGGATTTTTCCTACTGGATGTATGGTTTTCTGGTGTTTCTGCTGCTGGTGGTGCTGGTTTTCGGCCGAAGTTCCATGGGGGCCACCCGCTGGCTGAAATTGGGCGTCTTGAGCATTCAGCCATCGGAGCCGATGAAAATCGTTATTATCATAACCTTTGCCCGCTTCTTTACCAGGTTCCACTCCGACGGCGGCATGACGATTCGTGATATGCTGATCCCCTTGGGAATTCTGGCAGTTCCCGCCTTGCTGATCATGAAACAACCCGATCTGGGCACCGCCATTCTGGTGATCCTGATCGCCGTATCCATGACGGTGTATATTGGTTTACGTTGGTCAACCATCGTTTCCTTTGGTCTGGTCACCATTCCGATTGCATGGCTGGCATGGGCCAGGTTTTTGCGTCCCTACCAAAAAAACCGGGTCCTCGACTTTCTCAATCCGGAACGCTCCCGGCTGGGGAGCGGATACCATATTATCCAGAGCAAGATCGCCGTCGGCTCCGGCGGTTTTTTGGGCAAGGGGTTTGTCAAGGGCACCCAATCGCAGTTGCGCTTTCTTCCGGAGCAGCATACCGATTTCGCCTTTTCGGTCTTTGCCGAGGAATGGGGATTTGTGGGGTGCCTGGTGATGATGGTTCTCTATCTCTCACTGGTGTTGTGGGGGCTCAACATTGCCCGACGCTGCAATGACCGTTTCGGGAGCATGCTGGCGGTGGGGGTGACTGCCATGCTTTTCTGGCATACGGTCATCAACATGGGCATGGTGATCGGTATGTTCCCGGTGGTGGGGGTGCCGTTGCCCTTTTTTTCCTATGGTGGAACTTCCATGATCACATCGATGGTTGGAATCGGGATCCTGCAGAATATCAGCATGCGCAGATTCATGTTCTGAGCATATCCAGTCGGCAATTTGAGAAGGAGAGAAATTCATGCTGTTACGGAAAGAGCGTGAAGATCTGGTCCGCTTCGGTCTAAAAATGGTGCGTGCACAGCTGACTTCCGGAACCGGCGGCAATCTGAGCATCTTCAGCCGCTCCGATGGGTTGATCGCCATCAGCCCGAGCGGGATCGAATATGATGAGATGGAACCCGCCGACGTCACGGTTGTGGATGCCAGCGGCATGGTCGTGGAGGGGAACCGCAAGCCGTCCAGCGAACTCGGTTTCCACCTGGCTCTCTACCGCAAACGTCCCGATGTCCGGGCTGTGGTTCATACCCATTCGGTCTATGCTACCACCCTGGCCTGTCTGAACTGGGAAATCCCGGCTGTGCACTACCTGGTGGCTTTCTCCGGTCACAAGGTTCCCCTGGCCTCCTACGCCACCTTTGGCAGCGATCAACTGGCCGCCAACGTTGCCGCCGCCATCGGCGACCACAACGCCGTCCTGCTGGCAAACCACGGCCTGGCGACCGTCGGGCCGAATCTGGCAACCGCCTTTGCCGTTGCCGAGGAGATCGAACTGGTGGCCCGGATCTATTACCAGGCCAAATCCATCGGCGAACCGGTCATCCTCCCCCGTGAGGAGATGTCCAGGGTTATCGAGAAGTTCGCCGTCTACGGCCAGAAGGGGACGAAACCGTGCGGAGAGGATACTGAGTAGAAAGGTGGCAGCAGCACATAGGAGAGGGCAATTACCCTATCATCAGCGGCCAGGACCTGCGGGGTTTAAAAATATGCAGGTCTTTTTTTATGCATGCGCAGGCTGTAAGTACGGATAAGAGTCTCGGCAGGTTTGCCGAGTTTGTCGTGAAGGTTGCGGATCAGGGTGAGCGTGTGCCCATATTCGGAATATTTTCGCATGACCGTGAGAACCGCACCTCAGCACCTGTCTTACCCCGTGACCTTACCTCCTTCAGGGGGTAAGACCGTGAGAAATTTTATTCTGTGCTGTACATAAAAGCCCCGCCTTTCATGGGAAAGCGGGGCTTTTATCGTTTACTTCAAGAGGCTGTCGCTATTTTGCGCTTGCTTTCTCCCGGCGGTACGACTCGGCCAGCAGGGAGATATAGTGGCTGGTTTTCTGGGCCTTTCCGAAACGGTTGACGTTGTCCAGGAGTTGCATCATGCAGGCCGGGCACCCGACTGATACGGTATCCGCACCGGTCTTGTCGATATCTTCGGCTTTTTTTCTGCCGATGCTGGAAGCGGTTTCGTAGTGTGATACGACGTAGGAACCTCCACTGCCGCAGCAGGTGTCCGGGGCAGACATCTCCTTGAAGGTGACACCGGGGATGCTTTTGATGATCTCACGCGGCTCGGCAAAGACCTTCATGGATTTCTTCAGGTGACAGGAATCATGGTAGGTAACCACTGAATCCAGAACACCTTCCGGTTTACGGAATGTGATGACTTTTGTCAGAAAGGTGGATATGTCATAGGTCCGTTCCGCCCAGAAGGTCGCTTTTGGGCCATAAACCGGGTCCGAGGCCAGAATTTCAACATAGTCGTGGGTCCAGGCCCCGCCGCAGGAGCCGCAACCAGTGATCAGATAGTCACAGCCGGTCTTTTCAATGACGTCAATATTGTTTTTGGCCAGGGTACGCACCGTGTCGATGTCACCGTGAACAAGAACCGGGACGCCGCAACAGGACTGTTCCCTGGGGATGTGGACTTCGATATTGTTGGCGGTCAAAACGTCAATCAGATCCTGTCCCGCTTCGGGGTAGAAGTAGTTGAGCGAGTCCCCGGTAAAAAAGGAGACTTTCAGTACCGGTTTCTTTGCCGTGACTACCTCCGGAACCCGTTCCCGCAGGGGGGTGATGGTCAGTTCAGGCATCTGCCGTTCGGAATCGAAGCCGAAGCCACCCCCCACATAGGCAAACGGTGAGCGGGGAGAAATTGACTTCTGATTCTTGTTGCTGCGGAAGGCGATTCCCTGCATGGCCGCGCCGATTTTCATGCCGGCGTCGAACAGCTTGGGATGCTTGAGGGTTGAAAAAATCATCTTCTTCAGCCAGGGCAGTCCGTTCTTCCTGACCAGGGCAGCCCGCAAGGCCAGAATAATCCTGTCAAAATTGACCTTGGTGGGACAGTTGGTCATGCAGGACTTGCACACCAGGCAATTGAAGATCATCTGATAGACCTGCGGATCATCCAGTTCCAGGTCGCCGGTCAACACCGCATCTGCAACGGCAATCTTCGATCTGGTGACGGACGATTCAACTTTGTCGACACCGTACACCGGGCATACCGCCATGCAGTTGCCGCATTTCATGCATTTGTCCAGTTCCTGTCTGACGATTGCCAGGTCGTCATGGTATGTCTTGGCGGGTAGGTTGGTTTTTGTTGCTGCGGTCATGGCTATACCTCTTTCAGGGGAACCATCTTCCCGGGGTTCAATAGGTATTCAGGATCAAGAGATTCCTTGATGCTTCTCATCAGGTTCAATCCGCTCTGGCCCAGTTCGTTGCCCAGATACTTCATTTTGGCGATGCCAATGCCATGCTCGCCTGAAAGGGTACCCCCAAAGCTGAGTGCCACCTCGAAGATTTCGTCAACCGCCTTGTGGACCCGCGCGATCTCATCCTTGTTGTACTTGTCGCACAGGATGGTGGGGTGCAGGTTGCCGTCACCCGCATGGCCAAAGGTCCCCAGGGTCAGGTTGTACTTCTTGCCGATGTTTTCACAGGCCACCAGCATGTCGGTAATGCGGCTGCGCGGCACGGTGGCATCTTCCAGGACAACGGTGTTGTTCAGTGATGCCAGGGCCGGCAGGGCGTTGCGACGGGCTGTCCAGAGCTGGTCGCGCTCCAGGTCGGTGTTGGCGGACTGCAGGTCGCCGTTGTTGCTGGTGACTACGTTCATGACCGCTTCAGCCTCACTTTTGACCACATCCTCGGACATGCCATCAACTTCGATCAGCAGCAGGGCTTTTGCATCAGTCGGCAGACCAATTTTCGCGAAATCCTCCACGGTACGGATGGTCATCTGATCCATGATTTCCAGGGTGGCGGGGATGACCTGGGCCGCGATGATACCGGCAACTGCGTTTCCGGCGTCCTCCAGTGTCTTGAAGATACCCATCATGCTGCGGCGATATTTGGGTGCCGGGATCAGTTTGGCGGTTATTTCGGTGATGATGCCGAGGGTGCCTTCCGAACCGACGAACAGGTTGGAGAAATCATAGGCGGTGACGTTTTTGACCGTTTTCCCGCCAAAGCGTACCTTTTCGCCATTGGCGAGGACAACCTCAAGACCCATAACGTAATTTTTGGTCACACCATATTTGAGGCCGCGCAGACCACCGGAGTTTTCAGCGCATGATCCGCCCATGGAAGCGGTGGTGACGGTGCCGGGGTCGGGAGGGTAGATCAGGCCAAAGGGGGCGACAGCCGCGTTCAGGGCCGCAATGACGACGCCGGGCTGCACAACTGCGGTCAGGTTGGCGGCATCGACTTCGACGATCTTGTTCATTCTCTGGAATGAAAGCACGATGCCCTTCTTGAGTGGAATGGTTCCGCCGCTCAGGTTTGTTCCGGAACCGCGGGGATAGATGGCAATCTTGTGTGCACGGGCAAGATTGACGATCTGCTGAACCATCTCGCTGCTGGTTGGCAGAACAACCACATCGGGCATCTGGCGAGGAACATCCGCTGTGGCGTCATAGCTGTATGCCACCAGATCCACCTTGCTCGTCAACACGTTTTCTTTCCCAACCAGACCTTCAAGTTTTTCAATAAGAGCCCTGTCAAGCATCTACTACCTCCTCTGCTGATTTTCTGTTGGTAATGCAGCCGCGAAAAGACACGTCAACCTTGGTATGTGGAAATTGTACATTGGTGAGTTGGCTTAGTTGTATTACCAATTAACATGTTTTTGGAAAGGATGTCAAAATATTTTTTATTGCGAACAATACATGCGTTGCGGTTGGGAAAATATGCTATGTAGGTACTGATGAGGAGGTGAAACCATGTTCGATTCCGCTGAACGTACGGACCTTGCAGGTTATGCCTGTAGGAGCGCCCTGTCCCTCGGCAGAAAACACACCGAGGAATTTCGCGATAACCGGCCTGCCTTTGAACGGGACCGTGACCGGATCATTCATTGCACCGCTTTCCGTCGCCTGGAATACAAGACCCAGGTTTTTGTCAATCATGAGGGAGATTATTACCGTACCCGTTTGACACACTCTCTGGAGGTGGCGCAGATTGGCCGGGCCATTGCCAGGAAGCTGCATCTCAATGAAGAGCTGACCGAGGCCCTGGCGCTGGCCCACGACCTGGGGCACACCCCCTTCGGTCATACCGGCGAAGAGGTGCTGGACCGACTGATGAAGGACTTCGGCGGCTTTGAGCATAACCTGCAGTCTTTTCGCGTCGTGGATTCACTGGAGGAACGCTACCCCGGTTTCAACGGGCTTAACCTTACCTGGGAGCTGCGGGAGGGAATCATCAAGCATGCAAGCCCCTACGACACACCGCTGGAGGCAATGCGCGAGTTCAATCCTGGCGTGGTCCCTTCCATCGAGGCGCAGATCATCAATTATGCCGATGAGATTGCCTACAACAATCACGACATCGATGACGGACTCAAATCCGGCTACATCACACTGGCCATGCTGGAACGTGTCAGTCTCTGGAGGGAGGTCAGCCGGGGAGTTCGGGAGAAATATCCCGACATTGACGACAGGAGGCTGGTGTACCAGACCATCAGCGCCCTGATCGGTCTGCTGATCAACGATCTCTGCGGAATGATCAGCGCTAATCTGAAGCGCCTGGAAATTGTCACTCTGGACGATCTGCGACGGATCAATCTGGCTGTGGCGCATTTCAGTGCGGACACCACCGTCCGGAACACCGAGCTGAAGCGGTTTTTGTTTGCCAACCTGTATCGGCATCACAAGGTTGACAAGATGCGGGTCAAGGCCGAGATCGTGATTTCCCGTCTGTTTGAAACCTATCTCCGCTTCCCCAACCTGTTACCGCCCAGATACCGGGCCCGATTTGATCAGAGCGGGCTTCAGCGGGTGGTGTGCGATTACATCGCCGGCATGACCGACCGTTTCGCCCTGGACGAGTACCGGCGTCTGTTTGAGACGTATGAAAGGATGTAAAAGGGGTATTATTTGAATATTCAAAGTGTGTATGATTGTGTTGAAAAACACACAGATGCGCACTACAATACGCATACTACTATGTGGAGGCGATTATGCGGCTGAGCTACAACACCCAGGCACCCAAGCGGCCGGTGAACCTGACCGCAAACAGTGACCTGGTCAACAGGGTTCGTAATGAGAAGGGAAACCTTTCGGCACTGTTCGAGCAGTCCATGATTACTTTTCTTGCCGAAAAAGAGCTTGCGAGGTGGAAAGAAGAAAATAAAGCAGCTTTTGCCTCCTATAACCGTATGATCGAGGAACGCGGCACCCTTTCAGAAGATATCGGGTTGCTGCTCTGATGGCCCAGTTCGATGTGTACCGCAATCCCGGTTCGCGCACCAGCAAGCAGGCGCCGTATCTTGTAGAAGTCCAGGGCAGGTTTGTGGAGTCTCTGGCAACATGCGTTGTCATTCCGCTCGTGGAAAAGAGATATTTTACCGGCGCCACCGTGCTCAATCCAGTAATCCCGGTTAATGGTGCAGAATATTATTTGTCAACCGCTGAGATTACGGCGGTTCTAAGATCAATACTCGGACAAGCGGTTGCGACGGCCCTGCCCTATCGTTCGGAAATCATTGCTGCTATTGACCGGTTATTGCTATAAAAGGTCGTATCATTTGTTAGGATATCGTCTCAAAATCCGCATTCCTGCAGTTTAAGTACCATAACCTCCAAAATCATTTATTCCCATTTCCTTTTTTCACCAACTCCGACCGCATCCTGAAAAACAGGGAATTCCTCTGCGTATCAATCTGCTCCCGTTCCTCGGCATAGTTTCTTACATCCACCAGAAGTGCCTCCAGGTTGCGAAGCTTTCGTCAAGTGTATCCCGTGAAATCAGTTCGCGCGACGTATCCTGTTCGATCAGATCCCTAAGTGTGACTTTGGAAATGCCTTACGGGTTTTAAAAGAGGAGAGGGATTCGAGGGGGAATGGAGTAGAGAGGGCGAAAGTGTGGGGAGTAACGGTTGCATCGAGCGCATGGTGCTCAGACAGAAGCGCCGGGGTAGCTGGCTACTCCGGCGCTTCTGCGAAGTGTGTCTAGGGCTCCTTGTCAGGGGAGGGGACGTTGATGGGAGTCATGATGATGCGCAGACTCTTGTCGGTTTCCTCCACGCGGTAGGGAAGGATGCGCCCCTGGCTGGCATTGAGGAAGATTCTGAGGGTTTCCGGGTAGCTCTCGAAACGGACCGTGGCGATCCCCAGGCTGTTGACCGGGATTACATTTTTGAAACCGCTGGCGGCGTTGGTGATATCAGCCACCAGCCGGGATGGCTGGGAGAGCGTAAATATTTCGTACTTCCTGATCCGTTCTGAGGAGAGAATCTCAAGGGCATTGTCCCGGACGCACAGACCGGTGACCAGGATTTTTCCCGCTGGAGCGTCCGTGCTATCCGCCATCCAGCAGGAGGGCGTTTCCTCAACCACGGGAACTGACGCAACCGGCTGCGGTGGAGGTGGTGGAGCCGGAGCAGCCACCGGTTCAACGGCGGGCGATACCTTTTTCTCTCCTCCGAACTGGAACGTCAGGCCAACGGTGATTTCCGAGTTGAGCAGGCAGTCGGTGCTGCCGGCGGTCTGAGGTCCCAGGGAGAGAATCTCACGGAAATCTCCGCGTAAGGCAATGTTATCATTGAGAAAATACTTCAGGCCAGCGCCAAAATCGAGCATGCCATTGCTGCTTTCAAAAGGGCCGGCATAGGTGAGCATCCAGCCTCCACCCAGGGCGAGAAAGGGAACCAGTCTGTTCTGCGGAACCAGGTGATAGAGCACATCCCCCCGCAGGTTGACGTGATTGCCGTAATCTCCGTCAAAACGTGGTCTGGCATAGGTGAAGGAACCCTCCACCCCCCAGTTGCGGTCGAGATTGTAGCCGAGCCGGGCGCCAAGCGCGATGCTGGGTGAGAGTTGCTGCGTTCCATCAAAGATAAACGCACCGATAACGGGTGAGATGGAGAATTCTCCCCCATTGATCTCGGCCAGCGCCGGGTACGCGCCCAGGAGTGTTGCAATGAAAAGCGTCAGTGTCAGTACGGTTTTTTTCATGGTTGCCTCGAAGAGCAGTCAGTTACAGGCCACGGTCCAGCCGGTTCGGATCTTTCAGCAGCTGGGTAAAGGGGGTCGTTTTCTGGAGTTCTTCCAGATAAAATGCCTTCAACAGCCTGTGCACCGGATGTTCCGGTTTTCTCTGCAGTTCTTCTCGCAATGGTTGAAACGCAGCCACAAAGGCGGCCTCTCCCGTTTTGTCGGCGGCGTTTGTGGCGATACCTTCGGGACCAGCGGCAAAGAGCTTCTCGATGGAGTTGGTGTAGTCACGAACGATCGAGGCGGTGTCTGACTTCTGCTCCTCAATCCAACGCTTGATGGCTGGTGACAGTTTTACGCGACTTGACAGGGGCAGGAAATAGTCGAGGTACAGGTTGTAACGCCCATCCTGTTTGAGTGCAACTGCTGTCTGGCGCACTTCGCGCGGGGCCAGGGGGAACAGCTCCGTAGCCTGCAGGCGGTGAATAAACCAGAGGTTGTAGGCGCTGTTGTCAGTGCTGTAGCTGTTGACTTTCTGGTAGGCAAAGGCGAGTTTTTCAGCGGCCTCGGAAGCTCCGAAATAGGCGGAGTCCGGTATGATGTCGTTATAGCCCCTGCCGAGTTGCGTGGCCAGGAATTCCAGGTAGGAATCCAGCGATACCTGCATCGGCGCCGCATAGCTGTGGATGCTCTGTGAATCTTTGGCGGCGGTCAGTTTTGCAAGGTAATAATCGCCGGTCCAGAGCGAAAGTTCCATGATTGCCCGCCACAGGCGGTGGGATGACTTCAGATAGAGTTCGCGGGACTGATAGCCGGCCTTTTCCCAGCCACCGGCGGAGTAGGTGGCGATGTCGTTATAGATGGCCATGGCTTTCAAGAGCGCCGAGGCGCCCTCAGGTCCCGGAAGGGCGGAGAAGAACGGATAAGCCGGGGCCTTTGTATTGTCGGGAAGCCGTTGGATGGCGAAACTGGTGATGTCCAGGTGGTCGACGGCAGCCAGAACCACGCCGCTGCTTCTGCGTGAGGCGGCCCATTTGAAGGCCAGGTCATTGTAGAGACGAGACTGCTCAAAAGCCTTCTGAGCCGCTTCGGTCATGCCCTCCGCATCGAGTTTTGCATAGGCGATCTGCTGCAAACGTTTTGATTCGATCACCGCCACGGTGAAATTGAGCCGGTAGCGGTCGGAATCGGGAGCGGTAAAACCGTCGGTTATGCGCTGTATCAGGGTAGTGGTGTATTTCCCTTCGCCATCCTTCTCGCCCAGGTTACGCTCTTTCATCATCATGAACAGCGGCCCCAGGGCATTCAGGTTTTCCTGTTTTCTGCTGATGATGGCCCTGTTGACCACCAGATTAATCAGGTTGCGATAGTAGAAGGGGGTGGTTGTGGGAGCGGCTTTACTTGTCGCGCTGCGGGCCAGCTCGTTCTGCTCGATATACACTACGCCGTTGTTCCAGATGTTGTACACCTGGGCCACGAACTGATCCGAGTCATTGGCTTCCAGCGCCTGAAGCGACTTCACAAAACCGGACCAGAAAGCGATCTCCGGCATGGAAGACTTGCCCTTCAACCTGTCGATGACCTTGCCGGCGTTGGTGAGACTCTCCAGGTTATCGTTCTGCAGGTACTCGATGGTCTGGGCAATGGCCAGCCGCAGATAATCACGCTCCTTGTAAGCGGGCAGCTGCTCTTCCTTGCGTTCGGCGGTGGGGTTTTCCTGCGGCGGGGTCAGCTTGCCGCTCCAGGTGGCGATGTACGCCGCCAGGGTTTCCCCGATCTCCTGGTCGCGCTTTTCACGCCACTCCTTTATCTCGGGTTTTTCCCAATAGGTCAGCTCGTAGGCCACATCAAGATAGGGGCCCCATTCCTTGGCCTGGACCGTTGCGGAAGTTTTCTTGGTCTGTCCCGGTTTTGCGGTCGTTTTCGCTGCTGCTGAGCCGCTTTTGCTCTTCGATGCCGACGGTACTGGGCTTGCCTTGCCTTTTTTGGGTGTTGCCGCCCAGGTGGCGGTCGTGCCCATCAGCAGACAGATGGCGCAGAAGAAGGGGATGAACGTTCGTACGTCAGTGAGTCGTGAGGCATGTGTAGGCATATTCCAGCTCCTTGCATCGATTAGATGGTTTTCGTCCTGAGGAGGGGTAAATCATGAGGTTGAAGGATGAAACCCGCTTCGTTCCCTTGAACTGAAATTCCCCTTTTTCATCCCTGCAGCTCTGACGCGAACCGACAACACTCAAAACATCTTTTATTTTTTCTTCCTGCAACTGTGAACTTGAACATATTTCAAGGCTCATCAGTGACACGCCGCGCACCAGGCCAACGGATGATGATTCACCATCTCCGCCACCACCGTTACCTGCGGCAAGTTTTGTCCTTTCACGTGTAGCAGTGACGCGTGGAGCTGCCTCTTCCAGTGAACTGGAGGCTCGGCCGCTTCGCACGGTTGTAGGCCGTTGCGCCGTTCCGATGCCGATACTGCCGGAGGTTGTTTCTCCCGGAGGAGACGTCCGACGCAGGACGGCAACCCGCTCTCTGGCGATGGATGAATCCATGGCCGTTGCGCCCCGTGATCGGGAAATGGTTGTTTTTTCCGATGGGGCTTCACCCAGCGTCGCTTCACGTCTGAGGCGGGTTGAGGTGGATGTGGCCGCGCCTCCAATTTCAATCTGACGGCGTTCCCGTGTAACCCGCGGCTGATAGACTCCTTCAGCGGGAAGGGTCGATGGCATCGATCGGGAAATCGTCGGGCGCTGCAGTTCGGACGTGTCAGGGATAATAGTTCTTCTTTCCAGCGTTTTCTGGACTACCTGCGGGGGAGGTGGCTCTTCCTTGCGCGGTGGCTCCACGACCCGTTCCATTGGACGGATCGGTTCAGGTTTCAGGGGCTCCGGTTTGACAAGTGGCGGGGGAGGTTTCACTTCCAGTTTGCTGATGTCAATGACCGTCCGCATGGGAATTGTTGACGTGGGTACGGCGTAAAGGCTGACCAGAACAGGTATGGCAAGCAGGAGCGCCAGCACCGGCAGTTTGAGCCAGAGTGGTGTGGGAGGGGATTCCATGGGAGGAGCGCAGACAATGATGTGCTCCAACCGTGTTCCCCCGTGGCCATAGGCCCTGCGCATCAGGCTACTCATGGTTTTTTTGTTTCATTGCGATCGGTGTGGACCACCGCGCTGCCCGGTTCATTCCAGTACTTGCCCACCAACGCAGCGGCCTGGAGCAGGTCACTGCTGAATGATTCGGGGAGCGGCACAACCACCGGCCGGGGTGGATTCTTCATTTCGCCGCGAACGGTTTGAAGAGCAGCCCCCAGCTGTTCAAAGTTCATGGCTTCGCTCCGCGCCGATTCGTTGCCGCCAATAATCCGCGCCAGTCGATACGGTTTGTCCGAATGCTTCTCCACCAGCAGCTGACGATAGTCCGGGCTGGCCTTCATTAGTGTCAACTCGGGGTTTTTGGCCACGACCGGAGCGGGCAGGCGCATTTCCGCCACCGGGTTGTCGGATGAACTCATCCGTGCCAGCTGGGTGTAAACCAGCAGAAGGAGAAAGGCGATATCCGTAAAGGAAAACAGCCAGGTATGCCGTGCTATTTTTCTCATGCTCATACTGTGGCGCCCCCTCGGCTCAGAACTTCACTTTCAGACCACGATCAATGCATTTCCTTGATCTCATGTTCAGGAACAGGCAGATGGATTCGAGGGAAACGTAGTAGAGCAGGGCCAGGAAGGTGGACCAGAGCTTTGTGCCGATGGCGCCCTTGTTCAGTGCGTTGCCCGGGTCTCCGGTGTAGAGGAAGATGACGATCATGCCTGCCACGGTACCCCATAATCCGATCGGTGGCAGCAGGTTGGCGCACATGTAGATCTTGTTGGTAAACCTGCCGTCGAAACTGTTCTCAGCCACCTGACGCGTAGCGTCGCGGAGAAATTCCTTCGGCGCTGCAAAGCCGCCCTGGGCTTCGTTTTGGGCGGTTGACCAGAGAATCTTGGCGGTACTCTCGGCCAGACCGTCCTGCGGGGATGCTTCCCGGGCCTTGATGCTGTCGAGATAGTCCGGATCGGCCCCCCTGGCGTGCAGAAACGCACGGATGGCCATTGAGACCCCGAGGATGAAGATGGTGGTGGTCAGGGTCATGGATATTCTCAATGACCAGACGTTAAAGCTTTGAGGATCTATGGTGATCAATCCGAAAAATTCCATAATAACGGTTCCTCTTAATTATTTCTTTGTGAAGGTGGTTTTTGTCAGTTCTTCTTCAAGCTGCCGGATCACTTCATCGAGTGTGGTGGTCTTTCCGGGAGTCTGAACGGTAATTTTCTGGTAGGGCGCAAAGCGTTTCTTCATGTCGGCTACCGTTGCTTTTGCGGATTCAGCACGGTTCAGGATCATGTCGAGGCGTGTTTTGACACACATGATTTCGGCAGCCAGTCGAATGGTATCGAGTGACGAAGATTCCATCGCTTGCGCCAGGAGGTTGTCCACATGTTTTTTCAGGTAATCATCCAGAGGACCCTGGAGTTGGGCGACTGTCTTTGTTTCGCCGCCGTTGCTGAAATGTTCGGCAAATGTTCGGAAAACTTCCAGGTCTTTCTTGGCGGTCTGCAGTCTGAGGTTGAGTGTGGATACATCTTCCTGGCCGGATGGTGACATCAGCGACGGGGTAAAACTATCCCCCTGGTTGTCAGCATGAGCATCCGCGAAGGGAAAAAGCGCAATCACACCCGCCAGCAGGACTGCACTCTTGAAACGTGATGAAATCCTCGTCTTCATAGTCTAACCCCTATTCAATATGTCGTTTTGGTTGTTTCGAAAGCGCATCGTCGCGTGGTTAACGTAGAAAATGTGAATGATATTATATCAAAAATAACTTTTTTTGTAGTTTTTAGCGGCCAATTTCGAAATAAAAAAAGCCGGGAGCGAATATCAGGGTGATATTTCGGCATCCCGGCTGTCTGAGGCAGACCCTGTAGGCTTTCCGTCCCACCTTCGCAGATGGTTTAGTATTATCGTATATCCGATCATTTCAGTATGGCTTGATGTCCGAATCATACAAAATCAACGTAAGGAAAATCAAGACTTATTTTGTCTTATTGCGCTCTAACATTAGCTCTGTTCACCCAGCATCTGCGCAAAAAAGTCGTCGGCCATTGAGGTTGCGTTTTTAGCACCCTGTGTTTCACCGCTTCCCGACAGGCTCAGCAGATGTTCGGGAATCTCCGCCAGAAAACGGCTGGGGGCGCGTTGCTCTACGGTCCCGTATTTTCTGCGGGTGCAGCAGCGGGAGATGGTCAGATGCTGCCGGGCCCGGGTAATGCCCACGTAGCACAGGCGTCGCTCCTCCGCCACGGTCGGATCCTCCTCGATTGAGCGCTTGTGCGGCAGCAGATCCTCTTCCAGGCCGGCCAGAAAGACATGGCTGAATTCAAGTCCCTTGCTGGAGTGCAGCGACATGAGCGTGACGGCATTGCGCCCGTGCTCCTTGTCGTCATCGGACGGCTTGTCCTCATCCATCAACGAGATGCGCTCCAGAAAGGCAGACAGGGTGCCGCGCGGATTCTGCTCCTCGTACACCGCCAGGGAGTTGACCACCTGTTCGATGTTCTCGATCCTCTTTCTGGCCTGGCTTGCGTCGTTCATGGTGCGGTACAGTTCGTCTTCGATGCGCAGACGGTTGAAAAGTGCATTGACCTGCTCTCCCAGGCGGCTTGGTGCGAAGCCTTCCATGACCCCCTTCATCATGGCGAAAAAGCCTTCCACCGCTTTTTTTGACGACTCGGATATGTCCGGTATTTCCCGCACTCGCCGCACGGCCTGGAACAGCGGCACATTCTGTTCCAGAGACCACTGGTTGAGGCGCAGCAGGGTATTATCGCCGATCCCCCGGCGCGGGAAGTTGATGATGCGTAACAGCGAGGCTTCGTCGCTGGGGTTGTCGATCACCTTGAGATAGGCGATGGCGTCCTTGACCTCCTTGCGTTCGTAGAACTGCTGGCCGCCGATGACCACATAGGGGATGCGCTCCTGGCGCAGCTTCTCCTCAAAGGCCCGGCTCTGGGCATTGGAGCGGTAGAGAATGGCCATGTCCGACCAGGAGAGCTTGTCGCGGAACTGCTCCAGCAGCATGCTTTCCACGACCCGGGCCGCCTCATCCTCTTCGCTGTCCGCAACAATTAGGTCGATCTCGCGCCCCTTGCCCAGTGCGGTCCAGAGCGCCTTGTCGGTGCGGATCGGATTGTTTTTTATGACGGTGTTGGCGGCATCCAGGATGGAGCTGGTGGAGCGGTAGTTCTGCTCCAGCTTGATCACCCGGCAACCGGGGTGATCCTGCTCGAAATTGAGTATATTACGCACCTCGGCCCCACGCCAGCCGTAGATGGACTGGTCGTCATCGCCCACCACGCAGAGGTTGCCATGCAACCGTGCCAGCAGCGAGATCAGCAGATACTGGGAGGCGTTGGTGTCCTGGTACTCATCCACCATGATGTAATGGAAATGCTTTTGCCAGTACTCAAGGATAGCGGGATTGGACTGCAGCAGTTTGACCGACAGCAGGATGATGTCGTCGAAATCGATGGCATTGAAGCCCTTGAGCAGCTCCTGGTAACGGGGATAGATGGTGGCGGTGGCCAGCTCGATGCGATCGTCGCTCTCCGCTTTGAATTCGTACGGCCCGATCAGCCGGTTCTTGGCGCCGGAGATGCGCCACATGATTGAATCCGGGTTACACTGTTTGGGATCGATGTTGCGCTCCCGCATGGCCTGGCGCAGCACCCCGGCCTGATCCGAGGAGGTGTAGATCGAGAAGTTGGGTTTGAAGCCCAGGGTGCGGATGTCGCGTCGCAGGATGCGCACACCCAGGGAGTGGAAGGTGGAGATGATGATGCCTTCGGCGCTTTTTCCGGCCATGGCACTGACCCGTTCGCGCATCTCTCGGGCCGCCTTGTTGGTGAAAGTCACCGCCAGGATGTTTTCGGCCGGAACACGTTTGTCGTTAAGCAGATGGACGATGCGGGTGGTGATGACCTGGGTCTTGCCGGAACCGGCACCGGCCAGGATCAGCAGCGGCCCTTCGGTGTGGCGGACCGCCAGAAACTGTTGCGGGTTGAGTTTTTTCATGGGGGCATAGGTGTAGCACAAAGGGGGGGAGGGGGGCAAATTTTGTTTGGGTGGGGGGAGTAGGGGTAGTGACTGCAGCCGTTACATTCGGAGCTGTTGCTTGCCTATTTTTGTTTAACCGGATGCTGTCTGGCTCGTTGCTTCATTTTGGCGAAAACCTGTTGAAGGATGGTGTAAACGGGTAGCTAACGGACTGGAAGCTTTTTGATGTTTTCGTTGCTTCGTCGAGATGTTGCGTGAGAGCGCTGTGGTTGTTGTGATCCGTTGACAGCGGTGGTGTCGTGGGGTAGGGTGAGAGCATTTTTAAGGTGTGGGGTAAATGATGGGGTATGCGAGGGAACAGGGAAGATGATTAGGGCCGTTTTACCGTCAGGATGCCGGTGGGGCGGCTTTTTTGTTTACCACAAAGACACAAAGGACACGAAGAAAGCATGGCATTCAATACGCTGAACGAAAAAGCGGATTTCCATTCACGTCAGGTTATTGGCGCTGCTATGGATGTTCACCGCATCCTGGGGCCGGGTCTTCTCGAATCCGCATACGAAGAGTGCCTCTGCCGCGAACTTTCTCTTCGGAGTATACCTTACATACGGCAAGTGGTGCTTCCTCTGGAATATAAAGGGATACACATTGATTGCGCCTACCGCATCGATATTCTGGTCGATGACTGTCTGATCTTGGAGATTAAAGCAACCACCAGAATAAAGCCGGTTCACGAGGCACAACTGTTAACCTATTTGCGCTTAAAAAGAGTTTGGCTCGGACTACTGATCAACTTCAATGTTCCTGTTTTGAAAGATGGTTTGAGAAGGCTGGTCAATGGCTGAGTATATTAACAAACCAATTTCCACCACGAAGACACAAAGTTCACGAAGAAATCTTTTGGGAAAAATGCCTTCCTTTGTGTCCTTCGTGTCCTTCGTGGTAGGTGAGAGCAGTTCGTGGAAGTGGCCGTTTTACGTTGGCTCACGAGTTGGGTCATATAGTTACTCATACGGTCGGGTAAGCCGGAGGTGACGGGGGAGAATTTCAAGGGGTTGATTGGGAAGGGGTGGGGGAAGGTGGGCATGGCACGGATAGCATTCGAGAGGATCATGGCAGGCCTGGATGATGCATTGGCGTATGCGGATGGCTATGCTTCACGGGGCACGGCACATCAGGTGAAGGATGAGGATGTGGATATTACGCAACTGCGGGAAAAGCTCGGACTGTCGCAGGCCAGGTTTGCCGCCCTGTTCGGTTTGAGCGCCAGAACGGTGCGCAACTGGGAACAGGGCGTCCGTCATCCGGAAGGGCCGGCGCGGATACTGCTGCAGGTGATCGACCGTGAACCGGAAGCGGTGATAATGATATCGAGCTATTGAGCGAGTAAAGAGGTGCAAAACATGGCTAAAAAATTGCCGTAATCGGGACAGAGATTCGCATCCTCACGCTGGAGCAGGAAGATTACATTTCGCTGACAGACATGCTGAAAGCCAAGGATGGAGACTTCTTCATTTCAGACTGGCTGCGTAATAGAAATACCGTTGAGTTTCTTGGCATTTGGGAGAGGGTCCATAATCCAGCTTTTAATTATGGCGAATTTGCCGCAATTAAAAGCCAGGCAGGTTTGAACAGTTACAAGATCAGCGTCAAGGAGTGGGTTGAAAAAACAAATGCCATCGGCATCAAGGCGACAGCCGGCAGATATGGCGGTACGTACGCTCACAGAGATATTACCTTTGAGTTTGGCATGTGGATCAGTCCCGAATTCAAAATATATCTCATAAAGGAATTCCAGCGTCTCAAGGATATCGAGCAGAATCAGCTTGGATGGGATATAAAGAGAAACCTGGCCAAGATCAACTATAGAATCCACACCGATGCCATCAGAGAAAACCTGATCCCGCCGGAGTTGACGAAACAGCAGACCACGCTAGTTTACGCATCCGAGGCTGATGTATTGAACATGGCACTTTTCGGTCAGACCGCAAGGCAGTGGCGGGAAGCCAATCCCGACAAGAATGGAAACATCCGGGACTATGCAAATGTTTCCCAGTTGGTTTGTCTTGCCAACCTTGAAAATCTGAATGCCTTATTCATTGATGAAGGGATGCTGCCGCAGGAGCGGCTACAAAAACTGAACGGTATTGCAATCCATCAGATGAAGTTGTTGACTGATGACCCGAGGGTTATCAAATTGGAAACGAAAGAGAAGAAAGAACTGGTGGATCGGGAATGAAGGCAGGTGATCGACCGTGAACCAGAAGCGGTGATGCGGGCGTTGCGGGGATAAGCTGGTTGATCCATGCTGCTTGCCTTAGCGCGTTGAAAGCAGTGGGGCCGTAGGGTAGGGTGAAAAAAATATGGCATGGGGTAAATGATGGGGTTTGTGAGGGAACAGGGAAGATGATAAGGGCCGCTTTACCGGCAGGGTGTCGGTGGGGCGGCTTTTTTATACACAGGTTGAGACTTGTGCCGGTTGCTGTGGTTGGGTTTAGAGTGACGGGGAGAGAAGTATTGTGTTATAGAATTCCAAAAATCTTTCTTATTCCGTAATATAGCTTGTAAAAGAGATTGCCTCAAATTAATGGCACACAAATGACAAAGATCAATAAAAACAAAAATATAGCTGTGTACGATTTTTTCTGCGGCTGTGGTGGGACCAGCAGCGGATTCCGGAAGGCCGGCTTGGAGATCGCTTTTGCGCTGGATATAGATCCAGATGCGAAAAACACCTTTATCAAAAACTTCCCCGAGACAGTTTTCTGCGACAAAAGCATCACAGCACTCTCATCTTCCGATCTACAGCCGACGCTAGATAAATACAAAAATAGTTACAAGTTGTTCTGCGGTTGTGCCCCTTGCCAGCCCTTTACCAAGCAAAATACGGAAAGTCCAAAACTTGATCCGCGTAAAAGTCTATTGACCCAGTTCGGTGTTGTCATTGAAGAATACAAGCCTGACTTCGTCTTTGTAGAAAATGTGCCGGGATTACAAAAAGTCCCAACAGATAAGCACGGACCATTTCCTGCGTTTGAAGAACTTCTGAATAAGTTGGAGTATCACGTCACTTACGGGGTTGTAGCTGCCCAAAATTATGGTGCTCCTCAAATCCGACGGCGGTTTGTACTTTTAGCAAGTAAACATCGAGATATAAATATTCCCCTCCCCACCCATGGCATAAATCCGGACAATCCCTACAAAACCGTTCGCTATGCAATTGAAGGCCTTCCCGCCATTGCCGCAGGAGAGACTTACACGGGCGCAGATGTGCTAAACCACCGTGCGGCTGAGTTGTCTGAGTTGAACATGACAAGGATTAAGGCATCTGCTCATGATGGCGGTGGGCGCAAAAACTGGCCTAGGCATCTCTGGCCAGAGTGCTACACTCGGAAAAACGAAAATGGTGAAGCTCATTCCGGCCATACCGATTGTTACGGTCGCCTCTGGTGGGATAAGCCTGCAACCGGGCTAACGACTCGTTGCGTCAGTTATTCTAACGGAAGGTTCGGTCATCCTGAACAGGACAGAGCATTAAGCGTTAGGGAAGCTGCTCGTCTTCAGGGATTTGATGACGAATTTGAATTTACCGGAAATCTGAATTCCATGGCAAGGCAAATAGGAAATGCAGTACCGGTGGATCTGGCATTTGCGATGGGAAATCATTTCATCAAACACGTAGAGGCAATTCATGGCTAAGTTTAGAACAAAGGCTCGTGCGGTTGACCATTTAGGCCAAGGACAGATTGCAGACCTCCCTACAGCGATCTGTGAGCTTTGGAAAAATGGATATGATGCTTATGCCGAGAATTTGTCATGTGATCTTTTTCAAGAGGGATATAAGGGGCTGGATTCACCGATTTTTACGCTTTCGGATGACGGGACAGGTATGTCTGAGGAGGATCTACTTGGTAAGTGGATTGTTCTAGGAACTGATTCAAAAGTTCGTGGACCCCAGGCGCTTAGCGAGGAGGAGAGACTAGGCAAAGCACCTAGAATCCCTCTCGGAGAGAAAGGTATAGGTAGATTATCAGTAGCCTACCTCGGTTCGCCGATGTTGATGCTCACAAAACAGAAAGACAAGAGATGCCAGATGCTGTTCATAGACTGGCGAATTTTGAGCAATTTCAACTTATATCTTGAGGACCTCGATATACCCATCCGATCTTTGAGCAGAAGCGTATCTTTAGAGGACTCGTTACAAGAACTGATAGATGATTTTAGGGCTAATTTAGCTTTGGATATTTGGCAAGAGCACCGCTCCCTTAATAGAGCTATTAAACAAGCGTTGAAATCAATCACCTTGCCTGACTTCTTAACAACCGATTACCTTTCAAGTTTTTTCGAAAAAGAATACCACGGAACAACATTCATAATCTTTGATCCACACCCACAGTTACTGGAGCTGAGTATTGAAGGTGCGTGGTCAGACAAGACCGATGAGACGGTCAAGTATTTACGCTCATCTCTAAATGGCATAACAAACGCATTTAAGGGAGAACAGCAGCTTTTTCAAGCGACCTTCAATATTCACAGCGATACCGGCTCGTATGATCTCATTTCAAAGTCTTTATTTTTTACCCGTGAAGATATGTTTGCCGCTGATCATTGGCTCACGGGACAATTTAATGAAGATGGAGAATTCAAAGGTCGCCTACAAGTTTTTAATCAGAACTTCGAAGTATTTTTTCGTCCAAATAGACCGCCAGGTCCAACACCATATGGCCCACTTAAAATTGAATTTGGTTTTATAGAAGGCGATCCTAAAAACTCCAAACTTAAGAGAGAACATTTTGATTTGCTGGCACGTAAAGGTATGAACTTTGGCGGTATGTATGTCTATCGTGATGGGTTTCGAGTCTTACCATATGGCCGAACTGAATACGATTTCTTAGAATTTGAGGAACGCCGTTCTCGAAGCGCAACTTATTATCAGTTTAGTCATAGGCGACTGTTTGGATATATCGAAATATCCAGAGAAAATAATCCAAATCTTATCGATAAGGCAGGTCGTGAAGGCTTTATAGCTAATAAGGCTGATCGTGATTTTAGAAAAGATCTGAAAGACTTTTTTATAGATTTAGCGGTTCGCTATTTTAGAACAGTTAATGAAGGTGAAACACCAACAGCACGAGAACAACAAGTTTTTGATATTAAAGCAAAAAATGCTCAGTCACTTGCTGCTGAGAAGAAAAAAAGTAAGCAGACGATTACAAAATTTAAAAGGGAACTTAAAGAATATTCAGAAGATATCGACAAACTAAGCTTGTCTACCAACGGTTTGTATAAACAGTTAAGCACCGAAGTGAAAAAACCTAAAATTGTTTTCAGTGAAGCGGAGTGTTTGGTTGAAGAAATACAGCGAAACAAAGCATTAATTAAACGACTTAGACTGAGTAACCCGTCCAGGATTATTCTTACGGAATCATTGAAAGCTCGATATTCAGAATATAGAACTAATTTTATCGCGGCAATTGAATTAGTTGATAAATGTGATGTTTTGATTGGCGAATTACAGAGCCGGTTCTCACAGGAAAACCTGGAAGCAGAATTTACAAGGCGACTCAAAAGCTATCAGTCTGACCTAACCACAACTTTGAATCGATATAAAAAAAGAATTGAGAAATCCCTAGATCCAATTCTAGATAAGATTAAATCAGATATAAATGATATTAGTGGAGCTTTTGCATTTGATACCGGAAAACTTGCTCTTCCTAACTCAAATGATGATGTTGATTACGGGCTATTACTAAAGAATCTGGATGTCCTCTATCAGGCCTTTGAAAAACAACTAGAGAAAAAGGCCAATTTATGGTAGTTTATT
>JACAAY010000002.1 GCA_013377095.1 Desulfuromonadales bacterium | reverse complement strand
CTGCCACACTCGGTCCAAGGACTCTTGTCGTCCGGCCGCGAGAGAATTGCAACCGATGCCAGACTGTTGTCAGCCCGGAATATCAGGCGCACGCGATCAACCGGAATTGGACCGCTTGTCCGCGCCAGATACTCGCCGTCCCTATCCCTGACTGGCGTAATCGTTAAGTTCTGCTTTTCACGCTGTATCATCGCCAATGGAGGTTCGAGACGGGCCAAAATCGACTCAAGACCTGGAGACCCCATTTCCGGGCTGATGTTGAGCCGAAAATAGCGCGCCTTGACAGCGGAAAACTCGATCCGGTCCCGGCCGAGTTGGCACTCGCCCGCCACCAGCGTGGCCACGGCTCCGGATGCGTGCGTCTGCCACTGCTGAAGACCATCACTGGATTCCACCCGCACAGTGCCCACATACCCTCTTGTACTGGGTGAAAGCGCAAGATCGAAGCCGGTAACCGGCCGATCCAGTGCGCTGGCATCCACGATGTAGCTTGTGGCCGGCCTTCCCGGCGGCACGCCTCGAGTTGTGTTGAGATTGACAATGGCGCCATGTTCGTTAGTGCGCACCTGCAAGGAAAGGTCTCCCCACTGGGAGTGTGCGGGGGCGCTGAGCGGAAAAAGCGGCAGCTGCCGGGCGGGCACGGGAGTTCGCGCCACTTCGGGTTCAAGCAGAGTGAAGGGAACGATCTCACCCCGACCGTTAAACACGGCCAGATCCCCCAGATCACGCCGCCTGGACCACAGATAGACCTCCGCCGGAAGCGACAATTCATACAGGGCACCCCTGGCGGAGAGCGTCAGCGGCATCACCCGGGCAAAGTCTCGAATATCCAGGGAACCGTCGGCCAGAACGGGAGTGTGCAGAATTAACGACAGCATCAGCAGGGGTAGAATAATACGCGATTTCACGACTCGTCTCCCTGTGTCACCCGGGGGGGAACTGGCGAAAACCAGCCGATCAGCAGGATCAGCAGACCGACCACGACGAAGGAGGTGATACGGGCCAGACTGCCATGACCGGCCAGATCCACCAGAAACAGTTTTGCAACAACCACTCCCAGCAGCCCGGCGCCGGTCATCCAGACCTGGCGTAGTTCCAGGCTGGTAGCAATGACCATGATGGTCAGAGCCAGCAGACACCAGCAGATGGACAGGGTGGACTGGACTGTCAACGAGGCAAACAGGTCATGGATGGTAAAGGGCACCCCGCACCAATGATGGATCGTGCGCAGCAGGATGGCGTTCAGCCAGACAAAGAGCGTTGCCGACAACACGCCAGCGGCCTCCCGTGGCGCAAACCACTGGGCCAGATCTGGGCGCGTATCGCGTATGGCTCGATACCACTGTCCGAGAGTGACCAGCACCATCAGGATCGCCCCATCCAGTGGGTTAAGCAGCGGCAGATAGGTGAGTGGAGTGGGGTTTCCGGCCTGGGTCAGGTTGGCGTACAGCAGCCAGAGCCAGCAGGCAACTGCCAGCGGGGCGGAGCCGATCCTCAGGTAATCGTCCAGGTTGCCCTTCACCGGCCAGGGGAGCCTCTGGCCAAAACGGGCCACCAGCAGTACCATCAGGGCCGGAACGGCACCCCAGGCGCAGATTGCCCAGGTTTCCATTCCGGCAAAATGGCGCTGGATACGCAGGGACACTTCAGCGGTCATCAGCAGGGTCACCAGCCACCAGGATGCGGCATGAAGCGGGGACTGGAGGTTCGGACGACGCAGGCGATCGCTGTACAGGATCTGATACCAGGCGGCGAATACCAGCGGCCAGCCAAACCAGCCGCCATGCAGGGATGGCATCCTGACGGCATCTACCTGCTGCAACAGGGCAAAACCGGCCATAACCGGCAACAACCCCAGTGCAGGCCACTCCGGAAGACGCCACTCAGAACGCTGGCCGAGATAATCGCCGGCAAGACAGGAAAGCGCCACGAAAACAAGGAGGGAACCAAATCCCAGATCGCTGGGGGCCTGTCTGCTGATTTCAATCACTCCGCACCCGAACCACCAGAGCAGGCCCCAGGCAAACAAAAGCAGTTCGGCAAGGCGCTCTCCGACGGAAAGGTGATCTTTCACACGACTGATCAACCAGGCGCTCAACAATGCCGCACCGCTGATCAGCAGACAACCGACACAAAAACTGTTCAGCACCGGCCAGTTGCCGCTATTCACACCGACATCGCCAAGAAACAACACACCCGAACCGACGAGCAGCAGATAGCCGAAAGCGCGGGCCAGACGCCGCTCCTGACGCAGGCCGACCCAAACCATTGCCACTCCCTCGATGCTCCAGGCGGCGGAGGTCCAGCGCCCCTCGAACGCCAGTGGCATGGCCAAGGTAACAAAGACCGTTCCCAGGGCAAGGAATGCCTCGGACAAACTGCGCAAGCGTTCCGGTTCGCTGCGGAAGAGACGATCTGCCAAGCTGATGTAGATGAGGCCCGCGGCAAAGGCGCTCCAGGCCAGGCCGTACTCGAAATGCCGCACAAGCTCTGCCTGGAAGGCAAAGGCCAGGAGTGGCGTACCGAATACCAGGGTGCAGTCGATATAGCCGTCCAGCGCACTTTGGCACTGACGGGCATAGAGCACCGGCAGAGCGATGTAGATCAGGAAAAACAGGGCCAGGTACGGCTCCACACTGAAGAAGAACTCCGGCTGGTAAAATCGGGCGCCCCACAGACCGCTGACGATAAAGGTGCTGACAAAACCGAGCAGATTCAGTTCACGCCAGGCGCGCAGACGGACAATGGCAAGGATGCCGCAGTTGAGCAGCGCATAGAAGGCGAACAGCCGTGCCGGATTATCGATGCCGATACCCGCCAGTTCCGGGGCCAGAAAACCACCCGCACTGCCCATTACAGCCAGGGGACGGGAATCCTGCAACACCGCCAAAACGGCGGACAGGGTGCAGATACTCACCAGCAGACAAAATCCGAAACCGGTTGGAATTAGGTGATAGAGATGCAGGGCCGAATAGCTGGTCAGGTAGAGGATACCGATTCCGCCCCCCTGGATCACCTGGGCATAGACCGGCCGACGTTCCCGCACATGCCAGCCGGTGGCCAGCAGAGCGCACCCTCCCAAAACCGCTCCGGCCAGACGCAGTTCGATGGGAAAGAGACCATGCTGGGCTGCATACTTTACCAGAAAGGAAACTCCGAAGAACAGGATCAGCACACCCAGCTTGACCAACAGGTTGTCGCCGCTGATGAGATTGCGGAACGCGCTTTCCAGGGCTGAAGGCCCGGAGGGGGTAGCCGTTTCACATGAGAACAGGAACTCCTCTTCCCAATTCTCTTCCATTGTTGTTGGATGCGATGCAGTCGTAGACACCCCATGCCCGACAGGCATATCAGGTGGCTCGCAAACATCATGACTGCATTCACATGGATTCAGCTCCATCCGTTCCTGGCAGGGGGGGGCAGCATGTTCGGCCGTCGATGGTCGAGTATCCATCTCCGGAACGGCCTCCTCAGAAAAGGCCATCATGTGCTCGGACACTTTCCGGCGCAGCCAGGTCAGTTCGGTCTGCTGCTTATCCAACCGGCTGTGCAGATTGAGTGTTTCGCACCCGAACCAGCCGAGCAGCGCACCAAAGACTGCGCCGCCCTTCCCGGACAACGCCCCACCCAGCAGGGCTCCGACAATTACCCAGATGATGTTCATGGCTATCTCCCTGAAGGGGCAAAGAGACCGTTTAAAACGTCGGTGTAGTTGTTGGGAGGAATCTGAAGAACAGCTTCGGATTTGCCCAAAACACTGGCTTGATAGCGTGCTGCCATTTTCGAGGCGCTCAGGGTAATGGTCGCCAGCAATGACAGGGTGATCAGGGGAATGATGGTGATTGAGAGTTTGTGAATAAAGGATTTCATGACGGCCTCCCTGCTACGTTTGTTCGTGCTACACCAAACACATTTCAGGGAGCGTGCCAGATGGGATAACGCTGAATAACCTTATGTTATTAAAGTACAATCCACTCTTAACTTTCAATCCAGAGAAATAAGAGCTCATGTAACATATCCACAATATGTACAAGTACCATACATACAACGTCCAAGCACCGGAGACTACGAGTTGCCACACCTGTATGGTCAGGCCATTGAGCTGCCGAAGCCTCAATGGCCTGATGGCGTCGCCTTGCATGCTGAATGGAAAACTCTCCCTGGACCGGATCCCGACACGCATCCCCCCAACAGCCAGACACGCAGCAGCTCAAAGATCGCACCAGTCACCGCTCCCGCGATATGGGCCTCCTTGGCAACCCTTACACCCGATGCAACACCCCCCATTGACAAGAGAAATGCGCAAAATACTGCAGCCACGAGATAGTTCGCCATACGCCGGGGATGCTCCATGATCCAGACAAGAAGAATGGCGGCAAAAGCGGCACAGGATACACCCGAAAGCCCGCCATAGAGTTGATGCACGCCCGCAATTATGACGACGCCAGAAACGGACACCGCCGAAAACAGGGCCAGAAGCACCCCGCTGACAGTCCCGCTCCTCCGGATGTAGGCACCATAGAGGAAGACAAAGGCAGGAACGTCCGTTATGTACTGCCTCCAGGTCAGATGGGTGAGGTGACCACTTACCATGCGCCAGACTTCTCCGGAAACGACCCGTGCGACATCCAGGGATGCAGCACCGCTGAGATCGGCGGATGCCGTCACCAGGCCGGCCAGCAGGGCAATGCAGAAGATGAATTTCATTTGTGTCGCCAGGCAGCAACGCCGACGGCCACGGAAGCAATCATCGTGATCATCCCCAATCCTCCTCCACCTGTCGCCTTAAAGCGATTCACGTTCTCCCAGTAGTCGTTGGCCGGCTTGCCCTGGGCATCATTGGAGGAATTGTCCGTGTTCTGCAGCGACAGGGGAACCGCCTGGGAGAGGTCATAATTCTCAAACTTCGTCAGGCTTTTGCAGAGTGAATTACCAAAGTCGGTCGTGGCAGCCAGAATGCTGTTGATCGATTCTTCGGTTGCCGTATCTTTCCTGGCATGGGTTGTCGAATGGGTCGAACGTTCATCCAGGCCGCTTGCCCTGAAGATGATGGCACTACTGGGGATGTGGACAACCATGCCATCGATGACGCTGGCTGTTTTTGTCTCGACTCCGGGCACCAGGAACATGCCGATGAGCATGACGTCCATGAGTCCCGCAGCGCCGCTTTGTCCGGTTCTCTGGTCCTGCTGGTAGGAAAGAATGAGGGCAATATCAGCGGCATAGCTGGCCCGGAACCCTTCAAGAGATATCTTCCCCTTTGTGTCGTCCACCGTAACCACGGCAACCGAGCCGATAAACTTGGGGTTTGCCAGGAGTTGCTTTTTGAGCTTTTCGGCAGCCTGACGCAGGGTGGTGTCGGGCAACCTGATCCCGTCGGGCTGCTTGCCGGGGGCCATCAGGATTACCACCGTAGCGGGAAGGGTTAGCGCGGCTTTCCGGTCCACCTGACGCGAATCCTTTACCGGTTCGATCAGCTTGCCCAGTGGGGCTGATGAAGAGCTCCTTGTTTCACCGTGATGCGCGCAGCCGAATTGCGGAACCAAGCTAAAGACAAGCAGACAGGATACGACAAGCGTTCGTGTTTTCATGGCAGATCCTCCGATAAGAGTATTGTGATACGACTCAGGCAACTATTGCTCACTCGGCCTTGCGCCTGATGTCCACCGTGGTCATCAGCCCTTCCGGGGTGAAGCTCAGCCGGGCGTTGACCCGCTCCAGGGAGTTGACCAGTTTCAGGGTTGCCGAGTTTTGATCTCCCGACTCCGGCTGCCGGGGACGATAACGGTTTCCGTGCACAGAACAGGTCACTGCGCCGCTTGCGGGATCGAGCTGATAGTTGCCTCCCGAGGGGCAGTAGGGTGAGTAGCCTCGCAACGCGGCGGTTTCCGCCGCAAAATGGTCAGCCGGAAGAGCCAGATTCTTGAGCAGGATTGCCGCCAGAGGAAGATTTCTGTGGCAGGCGCGGCGAACCTCCTCCTGGTATCCCAGATTGACCACCTCCTCCAGTTGCTTGAAAGCAGAACGATAGAGCGACATCTCCATGTTACCTTCGTTGTTGACCACCCTCGCCCGGCCTCCCCTGGCCGACGAATCCATCAGGTCGGTGACGATATCCCGGCGGGAAGCGATCACCAACCGGTCATCCACCACGGCGGAGTAGAGCCGCAACTTGACCACCCAGAGGGTGAAGTTGGCCACGTACAACGGCTTGCCATGATGATTCTCCAGGGAGTACGTCTCGACGGATAGCTCGCCATCGCGGGAGTGACGGGGGCCAAGTGCACTGAACAGAGCCGGAATCGACTGTTCCGCCTTTTTGGGATCCGTAACCTTGACGGCCAGATAGGTGGGCAGATTAAGGGCCGAGCCAAGATAGCCGATCACCAACGGTTCCAGGGAGGAAGATCGCCCCACCTCGTGCCCCAACAACCCCATGGCGCTACCGCCGACACTGAAGAGTACCTGGCCGTCGCAGAGATTGAGGGAGATCTCATCTCCCAGCCATGACAGGTTGAGCTGGTTGCGGTCGGCCAGCTTGCGCACCAGATCGGTATGCTGCAGCCATTCCGGCGCCATATGCCCACGCAGTGACATGACGGTGCGCGGCAGCACAACACTTTCACTCAGACTGCCGGCCGTCCGGCCTGAAAAAGCAGCCAGGCCATCATACCAGGAATTCTCGATCAGGGGCAGGATACAGGTCTGGATACGGATATCCCTGCCCATCTTGACCCGGATGCCGATGGGATCGAAAAAGCGGGTCCAGTAGCGGTTGTAGTTGGCCACGAATGCACTGTATTGTTCAGCTTCTTCACTGGTAACCTTTTCCAGGGGCACCTCAGCCACAGGGGTCAGCAACCCGGGACGGTTGTGCAACGAGCAGTGCGGGATTCCATTCCCGTCGATCTCGTAGGCGCCGTGATCCGGACAGAGCGGCGTATTTTTTCCCAGATAGCCACCCGTAATCAGCTCGGCCATGGTCGGTTCGCGCCGCTGTTCGGCTCTGAACCAAAGCCGGGCATTAGCAAGCAGGGCCATATTGCCGGCGCAGCGCATGCGGCGGGCCTCGCCGATCTTCCAGCGCGGCCCCACCAGGTTGCGGATGTGAGCATCGGACAGGTAGATGAAAACATCTTCCTCGGCTGCGTTCTGGGGGAAAATGGTGCGCATGTAACGGAAGTCGTTAGCCTGGGCCAGCGCGGGGTAGCGTCACGCCTGGACCGCCACGATCTGCGCCAGAGCCTCCCTGCTGGTGGAGACCACCGCCATGTTACCCATGAACAGGGCATGGGAGGAGACAGCCTGATCGGCAGAGACCACGGCCATGCCTTGAAATCCCTCCAGGATGAATGCTGAACTGACCGCGCCCCGACTGGCAACCGCTTCGGCGTAGCGTTTTTCAAGCTGTTTGCGGAAGTGCTTGCTGTCCTTCAGGGAGAACAGCACGGTAAATGCGGTTCCCTCCTTCAGATACGGGTCGCGACCGGTGAAGGCCATGTCCGCCACCACCCGATCTCCGAACCAGCGGGTCAGCTGGCTGTTCTCGAGACAGAGCTGCCCGCTGATCTTCTGCCTGACCCTGAAATCACGAGCACTGCTTTCCACCTGGTGCAGCAGGTTACCACCCCACTCGTCCATCAGGTCGGCCAGTTCGATCTGCTTGGTGATATCGCTGAAGAAAACCGCATACTGATCCTCTGGAATATACGAAGCCAGTGGTGGGAGCTGCGGCGTTTTCCCCTTGAGCATCTCGCGGAAGGGATGCGACTTGACCGTGGGACCGGTCAGGCTGGACAGCGGCTGTTCCATTTCCGGCGTCTTGGATGAAGAACGGGAAGCGCCTTCCAACACTTCCAGCTGCAGCGTTTCCTGGATGGCTGCTGCCCCGGTAAAGACGCTGTACAGATCAGGCGGCTCGCGGCGGGAGCGCCATGATGACTCATGCAGCTCCGATGACAGGCCATAACGGGGGGCGATGGCCAGGTTCCAGTAATGGCTGAAGGAGTCTTCCCGCTCGGGGTCGGAACCGAAAAGAGACCACTGCTGCTGACGCGCCCATTCCGTGCGTACGTCGGGCGCAGAAGCATCGGCCTCCGGCAGGGCCAAAGCAAGCTTGAGAAGCGGCTTGAGCTTGCCCTCCGGTGAGCGGGTCATGACGATCAGGCGGGCGCGGCCGGGCCGACTGAAGCGGCGGGTGATGGTGACCGTCCGGGGGGCAGAGGTACCCGCCACTCTCGAGTCTTGCGCGTCATCGTCAGGGGAAATGCTCTCGCTGGACATGGCATGCAACAGAAACACATCTCCCGCTTCCGCCTGCACCGGAAGA
This sequence comes from Desulfuromonadales bacterium, assembly GCA_013377095.1. Classification (GTDB taxonomy): domain Bacteria; phylum Desulfobacterota; class Desulfuromonadia; order Geobacterales; family Pseudopelobacteraceae; genus Pseudopelobacter. Next base: position 111,087 of record JACAAY010000002.1, on the reverse strand, counting down.
ACCTGCCTCCCCTGGGGTACGCCAGAGGGAAGAGACGCAACAATCCGGAAATAGCCCTCCGTACCGCTTTTGTGCACCTGTGGAACCACAGTCTGCATCTGCGGCCCGCCAGAACCGATGGCCGCTAGGGCCGCCAGGGAAACAGCCAGCAGGGAAATAACGATCACGGGCAAGATGGTACTCCGCTTCATTTCTACCTCCGAAAAATAGGATTGGGTTCACCGCATCATCACGCCGGAAGCCAGCGCACGCAGAATACTGCGACGGGTGCGATGGAACGAGAGCGAATGGTGGCTATGGTTGCTGGTAATGAGCTTGATGACAATGATTGAGCTGACCAGAGTGATGAAGGGGACAACGGCGATTGCGAGTTTGATGAGCGAGGTTTTCATGGCATCCTCCCTGCCGGGTTTGTGTGTTTCACAAAACACCTTACAGGGAGTGTGCCAAAGACCAGATTACACGTAATACGCTGTTTACATGATACTTATTACAATTACGTCATTTTGGAGGGAGTAATTAAATACAGCGGGCATGCATTATTTGGACAACTAACAAACCAATAATGCACGTTACGGAGAAACAAAAAAGAGCAGCTTTACCAGCGAAACCAGCGCACATCCTCCAGAAACCTTTCCCAGAAGCGATCGCCCCAAATCCCTGCAACCAGCCCCACTGCCAAGGCGCAACCACCAATCCAGAGCAGAGGCGAGTGATCGGGCTGCCAATAGCGCAACCAGGAACCGATTCCCAATAGTCCTCCCAGCAATGCCCCGCAGATAAAGTGAATCCAGAAGCGCAGCCAGTCGTACTCATGCTCAACCATGACATCAACCCTTTCGAAGATGTGAGTCAAGCTGCTCCAGTTGCCGATCATGGATACGGACCAGAAGAAGCTGCGCTGCCAAGGCCCCCAGCAGGGCGGTGAACATGTCCCACTGGGTATCCCAGGGATCCCCCTGGGTACCGAGAAAAGCATCTGCCCCCTGGCCGAGCATTACCGCACTCCACCACTCGATGAATTCGTAACAGGCACTCACCGCCAGACAGACCGATGCAACCAGGAAAAACAGCCACCCTCCGCGCACCAGCGGCGTCCGGCGCAGCAGGATCTCACGGGCAAGCATGGCCGGGACGAAACCTTGGGCAAAATGACCGATACGATCATAGGGATTGCGGGAAAGACCGAGCAGTTCCTGCAACCAGTGACCAAAAGGAACCTCCGCATAGGTGTAATGGCCACCGATAAACAGAATGATGCTGTGAATCAGGATCAACCGGTAGAGTAGCGGGGTAAGGGGAAAGCGATGCCAAGTGGGAACCATAATGCCCACGGCAATGAAAAAGGGGAACACTTCCAGCACCCATGTCAAGCGATCATGGGGGTTGATGGCGGAAATGATCAGTGCAATCAGTGTTATGGCGAAAAGGCACAGGGGTTCGCGGGGCGAAAGAGTCATGGTATTATTCCTGAGGTGAATCCGAGTAATCAGTCTGTTGCTACAGAATATATCATCTATTCCCCAGATATTGGTCCAGTGTCTCCGGTGAAAAACCGGACATCTTGTTATTGCCGACGATAATCAGCGGTACGCCGCGACCACCCAGTTCCTTGTGTCGCTGTTTGGCGCTGCTGTCTTTTTCGATGTCGTAGGCCACAAAGGGAATGTCACGGCTCCTCATGTAGGCTGCCGCTTTTTTGCAGTAGCCGCACCAATCGGTGACATACATCTCCACCGTACCGTTGAAACGCTCATTTTTAGAGGGCATGGGCTGTGGCGCCGGTGCAGCCAAGCGCTTATCGCTGCGTGTCGCAGGTGCAGTCGTGGGTTGCTGCGGAGGCGCAGGGTCAAAGTCGTTATCGGAATAGACCTTGACCTTTCGCTTTTTGGAGGCCGGTGGAGGATAGTCCTTGAAGGTTACCACGCCATTTTTGTCCTCCCAGCGATACATCTCCGCTTGGGAACAGGTAGCCATCAACAATAGTGCCAGCACCATACCTGTCATCAGTATTTTCATCCATTCCCCCTATGTTGCGCAGTATTTTAGCCTCTGGCGACAGAGTACATAGCCACCCCATACCAGAGCCGTCATCACGATAAGAACGCCACGCCCGAAGAAAATCCGGGCAACCAAATGGTCATACTGCATCATACCGAGACGGCTGAGGATGTTTTCCCAGTCATGGTAATCCTCTACCTCACTTCCGGTTACGCCGCCCAGCAACATGAGTTGACCGGCCCGAGCATCGTCGATGTAGGGTGCGCAATCCATGAAACTCTGCCCGAGCCACCAGAAACCGACACTCACGGCAAAGAGATTTCCCTTGATGGCAAAGGAGACAGTCACGATCAACGGGATAAGCAACTGTCCCAGTGTGCCGCCCAGTACCTGCACAAACGGGCCAAAAGGCGAAAACAGGATATGCCCGGCTTCATGGAAGGGGAGATTGACCAGGTGCATGTACGATTCCGAAAACGCTTCGCCGCTGACCGGTGTAAACATAAATTTCACGCCCCACACCACGAGACCCAGCCACACAAGCATCCTCCCACTCTGCACAACCGGGTTTTTCTCACGGGGGATATTCGTCAGCACCTTTTTCAGCAGCTCGCCAAACCGCGCATGTTTCTGCCCGACCAAGGCTGGCTCAGACTGCTGTTCAGGCACTCCATGCACCTTTGCAAAGATAACCCCGCAACGTTGGCACTGTTCCTGTACATCAGGCTGCTTGAAACCGCATTTTGGGCACATCATGGGGCACCTGTTTGATTGAAGCAATAACAAGGATTTGTTTTCTCTGCAATTGTTGATTTTCAGTAGTGCTTCCCAGCCTGGTAACGATAGCAGGAGGACAACCATGAGCAGGGCATCTACCAGTTCGACTGCTGTGGCAATGAAGTTCGTGAAGAAACCGATTCCGGATACGGATAAACTGCTACTAAAAATACTGCAATTCAATCTCATTGTACCTCTGTCAAGGGATTCTGAGAATAAATGCCCTGAAATATCACTTCGCCTCCAGGGAGCTATATCATAAAATAAGTACTTTAGATTGTATTGCCAGCGATCCTGATGTCCGCGGTTGTTCCGGTTTTTGCCTTGGATTCCCCGGAACAGATAAACTCCCCAGAACAATTAAAAAGCCCCGCCCACCCCAGAAAACAGGACCTGGCTTTGCCACAATGCAAAAAAACAAACAAGACTCTTTTTATCCTATTGACAGACGGACTCCAGACTGATATTTCTTTTCTAACAACGCAAACTTCAAAAAAGGAGTACATAATCATGAGCTTAACGACACTCGTCACCCAGCAGGCCCCCGATTTCACTGCCGAGGCGGTCATGCCGGACAATACGTTCGGCAACATCGTACTGTCAAACCTCAAGGGAAAGTACGTTCTACTGTTGTTCTACCCGCTGGACTTTACCTTTGTCTGCCCATCAGAAATCCTGGCCTTCAACAAGCAAGTGGCAAGCTTCAAGGGAAAAAATTGTGAAGTGATCGGTATTTCCGTCGACTCGAAGTTCACCCACCTGGCGTGGAAAAACACCCCCATCGAGAATGGCGGCATCGGCAATATCCAGTTTCCGCTGGTCCAGGATCTGAACAAGGAAATAGCCAAAGCCTACGGCATCCTGCTGAACAATTCAGTGGCGCTCCGTGGCCTGTTCCTGATTGACCCGACCGGAATGATCCGCCACAGCATCGTCAACGACCTGCCACTGGGGCGCAGTGTAATTGAAGCGCTCAGGATGCTCGATGCGGTCCAGTTTTCCGACACCCATGGCGAGGTCTGCCCTGCAAACTGGCAGGAGGGCGAGGAAGCGATGAAACCCACCGCCGAAGGCGTTGCCGATTACCTGGCAAAATACGCCAAGTAACCGCACACGGCGCAGCCAACCAGCTGCGCCGCTTTTTTTTACATTCTGAATCGAGTTACCAGCATGCTAGCTCACGAAATAGAAAACAGCCCTCTGCTCTTCGGGCACGACAAACGAACCGGAATTGTTGCCGTGGAACCGGCCGGACATTTTGTTCGTCTTTTTTTCAGGACGGACCATGGCGTTCAGTTCCATGACGAACCATTTCAGCCTTTTATTTTGGCGAGAGACCTCACTTTGGTCACCGGTCTCCAGGTGCCCTGCTCCGTACGCAGGCTGGAGGGGGAAGGCGCGCTCAGCTTCCAGTTGTTGTTCGACTCATGGGCCGACTGTCTGAAAGCCCGCGATGTCCTGTCCAGCAAAACCGGCATCAGCCCCAGTGCAGGCAATGCTCCCTATCAATTTATCTCCGACCTTTCGCACCAATATCTGTTGAGTTCCGGCACAACCCTCTTCAAGGGGATAGGTTTCCGCGACCTGCACCTGCTGAGCCTGGACATCGAAACATACTGCGCTCCGGGTTATACGTTCTCCAATCCTGATCGCCAGGAAGACCGCATTATCTCCATCGCCTGCCGCGACTCCCACGGTCAAGAGACCGTCCTGCGGGGCGACAGGATGACGGAACAGGAAATGCTGTTGGCCCTGAATGATATTTTCCATCGGAGCGACCCGGATGTGATCATCGGTCACAACATTTTCCGGTTTGATCTGGACTATATCGGCAAACGCGCCCGACGCCATGGAGTGAAGCTGAATTGGGGACGCAACGGTTCCGAACCGCATATCACCGCCGCATCGCGCTGGAACCTGGCTGAACGCTCCTTTGATTATCCGCGCTGGGACATTTACGGCCGGCATGTAATCGACACCTACTTTCTGGTGCAGCACTATGACCTAACCCAGCGCACCCTGGAGAGCCACGGCTTGAAACAGGTTGCCCATCATTTTGGCGTTTCTGAACCGGACAGGGTGTACCTGAACGGCAACGACATTGCCGCTCAGTTCAACCGAGACCCGGAGCTGCTCTACCGCTATAACCTGGATGACGTGCGGGAAACAGCGGCCATCTTCAACATCCTGGGTTACCCCTGGTTCCTGCAGACCCAGATATTCCCCTACTCTTTCCAGAACTGTCCCCTGAGGGGCAATGCCACCCGCATCAATGCCCTGTTCCTGCGGGAATACCTTCGTCGCGCACATGCCATCCCCGGCCGCACTACCGAGACAACTCCCTTTGAGGGGGGCTACACCGAACTGCTGCGGGAGGGGATTCAGGGACCCATCATTCATTGTGACGTGGCTTCGCTGTATCCATCCCTGATGTTAGCCTATTGCCTCAAACCATCCACTGAACCGCTTGGCCTCTTTCTTCCCATGCTGGGAATGCTGAGGAACTTCAGGCTAGAGGCAAAACAGGCTGCACGAGAGAGCGTCGACAGCGAACAGCGTCACTATCTTGAAACGGTACAACAGGTCTTTAAGGTTTTGATAAATTCTTTTTTCGGATATTTGGGAGCCCCTCTGCACAATTTTTCAGACCCAGCAGCAGCTGCCGAGGTGACGCGTCTGGGGCGGGTCACGATCAAGACCATGATGGACCTGCTGAGGAAAGAGGGAGCTGAACCAGTGGAGGTGGATACGGACGGGATCTATTTTCGTCCGCCGCCCAGCTGCGCACGGGAAGATCAGCAGCGGGAGCTGGTGGAACGGATTTCGGGGCAACTGCCAAAGGAAATTGAGGTGGAGATGGACGGGCGCTACCGTTCCATGTTCGCCTACAAGTCAAAAAACTATGCCCTGCTTGGATATGACGGCGCCATCATCATCCGGGGGAGTAGTCTGCGTTCGCGGGGAATGGAACATTACCTCAGAGAGTTCATGCGCGAGGCGATCGAACTCCTGCTGACATCCGGCGGCAGCGCCATTGAGCCGCTCTACACACGCTATGCGGAAAAACTGCTGACACGAAACTTCCCGATCACATGGGTTGCCAGAACGGAAACACTGAACGACACCCCTGCTGGTTACCAGGCAAAGGTCCGGACAAGAAAACGAAATCCTTCAGCCGCCTTTGAAATTGCCGGCAGGTCCGAGCGGCTGTATCGCGCAGGCGATCAGGTCAGCTATTATATCAGCGGTTCGGGCAAGGAAGCGGTCGCCTATGAAAACTGCCGCCCGCTGAGCGACTTTGACCCCGGAAAATTCGACATAAACATTCCCTACTATCTGGACAAATTGCGACGCCTTAAAAAGCGTTTCGAACCGTTCCTGCCGAAAGAGCAGACACTGTTTGACTTCTGATCAGGTGTTCGACCTACTCTCCAGAACATGCCGTCCGGATCGGGCGGAACAAGGCATTTTTCAACCACTTGCATGGAGCAATTCTTTGTGGTATGAGAGAGTTCATATGTTATTGAATTTACGCCTGCCGTTTACAAAGGAGAGTACCATGAAGAGACACCAGCTGCATTGCGCACTGATGATCGTTTTTCTGCTTGCCGTTCCCTTTGCCGCCTTTGCAGATCAGCAACCCGAAATGGTTGCCGAAAAAATGGTCGTCAAGTTTACCCGCGGCGTTACCAACACATTTACCAGTATCGTCGAAATCCCAAAACAGAGTATCTTGACCGTGCGCGACATGGGAGCACCGGGCTACGCCATCGGCCCTCTCAAAGGACTCGGCATGACCCTGTATCGTGGTTTTATCGGTATGACCGAGATGATCTTCTGCCTCGTTCCCCAACCGGGATATTACGATTCAACGATAGACCCTCCCTATGTCTGGCAGGGGTGGGAACCTCGCCGGGATATTACGGCTGGTGTTGAGGAAGTAAAATAAAAAAGTCAAACGTACCGACAAACAAGCACAAAAGGCGAACCGTTCAAGGTTCGCCTTATTTTTCAGCAACAGTTCTCATGCAACGTGTCATGCAAGACGCTGCCGGAGATACTCCTCGAACTCCGCGCTGAACTCGTCCCGTTTCAGGGCCATGTCCACTGTAGCCTTCAGAAAACCGAGCTTGTCACCACAATCATGACGTAATCCTTCAAAAAGACATCCATACACCTTTTCCTCCCTAGAGAGCTTGAGAATGGCATCGGTAATCTGAATCTCGCCCCCCTTGCCCGGTTCCTGCTGCTCTAGGATTCCGAATATGCGCGGCGTCAACACATACCTGCCGATGATGGCCATGTCCGATGGAGCTTCAGCGCGACTCGGTTTCTCCACCATATCCATCACGTCAAACACCCGTTCCGCAACCTGTGTAGCCCGCACACAGCCGTAGGATGAGATATTCTCCATCGGCACCTTTTCCAGGGCCAGCACCGACCCCTGATATTTATCATGAACATCCAGCAATTGCCGCAGGCAGGGACGTTCACTATCGATGATATCGTCTCCCAGCAGTACGGCAAAGGGTTCGTTCCCGATAAAGTCTTTGGCGCACAGAATCGCATGGCCGAGACCCAGCGCCTGCCGCTGGCGCACATAGAAAATTTCGACCATCTCGGAAATTTCCCGTACCCGCGAGAGTTCCCGGTCCTTGCCCTTATCATAGAGATGAGCTTCCAGCTCTACGGAAATATCAAAATGATCCTCAATGGCGCGCTTGCCCCGCCCGGTTATGAACAGGATCTGCTCAATGCCGGAGGCCACAGCTTCCTCCACCACGTACTGCACCAACGGTTTGTCAATCAGCGGAAGCATCTCCTTGGGCGATGCCTTTGTGGCCGGTAAAAAGCGTGTACCCAGCCCTGCAACAGGAAAAACTGCTTTTTTGACCTTCACGGGATATCCCTCCTGAATTAATTCCAACCTGATATGTTATACCACTGCGACTGAACGACGTGCGGATTCCAGCGTATTATAGAGCAACATGGTTATGGTCATCGGCCCAACTCCCCCCGGAACCGGAGTAATGGCACTGGCCCGCAGGCTGGCGCCGGCATAGTCCACATCACCGACCAACTTCTTATCCCCGACCCGATTAATGCCCACATCAATCACCACGGCGCCCTCCTTGATCCAGTCCCCTTTGATCATCTCGGGACGCCCGACCGCGGCAATCACCACATCGGCCCGGCGAACCACACCCGGCAGATCACGGGTACGGGAATGACAGAGTGTCACTGTGGCATGCTCCGCCAGACACATCATGGCCACAGGCTTGCCGACAATATTGGAACGCCCCACAACAACCACTTCCTTACCCTTCAGCTCTACCCCCGCCTCCTTGAGCATGACCATGACGCCATAGGGTGTGCAGGGCAGAAAAATCGGTTTACCGATGGATAAACGCCCGACATTGTAGGGATGAAAACCATCCACGTCCTTGAACGGCGATATCGCTTCCAGCACTTTTTCCGTATCGATCTGGGACGGCAGCGGCAGCTGTACCAGGATGCCATGAATCATTGGGTCATGGTTAAGCCTGTCCACCAGCGCCAACAGCTCCGCTTCAGCGGTATCCGCAGACAATTTATGCTCAACTGAAAAAATTCCGGCATCGTTACAGGCTTTTTCCTTCATACTGACATAGACGCGGCTGGCCTGATCCTCACCGACCAGCACCACCGCCAGACCGGCAGTGACACCTTTTTTTTTCAGCTCCAAAACTCCGGCTGCAATTTCAGTCCTGATCTTAGCGGCAATCGCCTTGCCGTCAATTATCTGCGCCATACTCTCTCCTTAACCGTGAAAATTTTGTCATCATACCGGCTGACAACCTGTTTTGTAAAGCCGGTTTACGCGCAAAAGCGAAGACCTGCCGGTCTTTAATAACCCGGCAGGTCTTCGCATAGAGTACAACCATTTGCTCCAGTGGTAAATCAGCCCGCGCAACAGCCTCCGCCGGCGCACGCCGCTGGCTTGGGGGCCTCGGACTTCGGACAGTACCCCTGATTGAACCAGCCATCTCCCTTAAGGCTGAAAGCTGTTGACGAGATAAGTTTCTGGACCTTTCCACCGCACTCTGGGCATTCACTGGCAAGCGGATCTGAAAACTTCTGGCGCAGCTCAAATTGATGGTTGCAGGATGAACAACGGTATTCATACATTGGCATGGTAATTTTTTTCCTCCTGATTCTTTGTGTCTCTGATACTTAGAATAATGATTGCAGCCCCGTTTTGTCAAGTGCGGGGTTTCTTGACCTTTGAACTAGCACCAGTTACCCACTCCACAATTGCCATCTCTTCTAATACTATCAGGTTGCAATCTCAACACTACATTATTTCTTTATTATTTTCATCACGTATACTTGAAACATTTTCAAATTGCGTTATATTAGCCAAACATCTGTTGGTGCGCTTGCATTCTCTCAAAACTGTTCTACATTTAATCAGAATTGCAAGGTGCCGTATCTGTCCAAAAATTAAGCTGTTTTCGGAACACATGTCATCAATTCCACATCCCTGAAACATGTAGCAAAAGGAGGTGAGCTGTAAATCAGGCGGGGTGTAACAGACATCATGGAATTGAAACGGCGTACTATCAATCAGGAAAGGAGGTTAATTTGATGGGCATAAAATGGATTCTTCGAGCGCTCGCCTGCATACCTCTGCTGGCGGCTTCCACCGCCTGGTCGGCAGAAGTGCATGGCAGAAGTTCCACCCAGTTTGAGTGGTTCAACGACATCTTTACCGGAAACAAACAGGCTGAATTCGCGGAATACCTGAACCTGTCGATCACCAATATCGACAAGGCAGGCAAATTTTCGATTCAGGGCTATGGCCGCGTCACCCAGGATGTTCGCAATGGCGAAGGGTTGAACGGAAGACTGTACTACCTGTACGGAGACTACCGCGATCTTTTCGACAAGGTCGACATCCGTCTGGGACGTCAGTTCGTTAACTATGCCGCGGGCAGCGCCCTGATCGATGGCGGACAGATTCAATTAAAAAACATCGGTCCGGTGGCGTTTTCGGTGATGGGCGGCAGAAACGTGTTTTTCGACCTGAATGGAGAGGGGACCCGCAGCAATGATTTTGCTTTTGCCGCCGCAGCCTATCTGAACGGCTTCAAAAACACCGACGCTGAAATCAGCTATCTCATGAAGTTCGACAAGAATGGTGTGGCCCGCGACAACCTGGGGGCATCGTTCAAGCAGTATCTCTTCAATTCGTTGAAACTGTATGCCAACACCCGTTTTGATTTTGCCAGTGAAACGTTCAGCGAAGTTCTGGCCGGTGTCAAGTTTTTCCCAATGGCAAACCTGGTGCTGACCGGTGAGTGGTATCAGAGTTATCCCACCTTTGATTCCACCTCGATCTATTCCGTCTTCTCCGTCAGCAGGTATCAGGAAGGGGTCTTTCGCATCGATTATACCTTCAATGACAAGCTGTCGGCCAATGTCGGCTACACTCGAGAGGATTACGACGGCGTCAGTGCCGATGTTTTCGAGGTCGGCTGCCGCATTCGCCCAATTGAGATGATTCAGTTGAATCTGAACTATGACCATCGCAAAGGCTACGGCGGCGATCTGGATGGGGGCATTGCCGAAATTACCGTTACACCGATCAAACCTCTGGAATTGTCCGCCGGCATTCACTTTGACGTATATGAGCGAGACCGTGTCACCGGCGAGGAAACTGCCCGCAAGTACTGGTTTGGCGGCAAATACAAACTGGCCCGAAACATGTCCACATCCGTCCGGATTGAAGACGACGTCAATGCCCGGTCAAAAAGTGACTGGCAGGGTCGCGTTGTTTTCAACTATGACTTTTAGAAAGGAGGGACATACGTGAAGAGAATCGTTTTTATAGTAGCACTTCTCGGTTTCGGGCTGATTTGCCTGCAGCAACGCTCTTACGCCGACAAAAAAGTGTCCCACGCCGAATACGCCAAAAGCCCGATCAGTGAGTGCAACGAGTGCCACAAAGGTGAGGGCATCGCACCCAACCATGGCGCCGATTTTGTGCGTGAACACCGCGTATTGGCCGGCAAGGCCAATAAAAACTGCAATCAGTGCCACGATCAGGCCTGGTGCCTTGACTGCCATCAGGGTGGTGGCACGGGTGACGACCTCAGCAAGGATCAAGCCGGCCGAGACTACAAACCCAAAACCCATCGCAGCGACTGGATCAGCATCCATCCGATCAAGTCACAGGATAACCCGCAGCAGTGCTACCGTTGCCATGATCAGAAATACTGCACGGACTGCCACAGCAAGTTCCCCCGAAACAACCTTAAGTCACTTGGGTTTAAATCACACGACAACCAACTGGGAGCCAGATGGGGATTCGAACATGGTTCTGAAGCGCGCAGGAGCCTTCAATCCTGTCAAACCTGTCATTCCGACGGAGATGTCTGCAAGAAGTGCCACAGCGCTAAAACAGGTGGCGTAAGCCCTCATCCAAGAAATTTTAAAGCTGGTAACTACAAAGACAGAAGCGGCAGCAGAACTTGTTTGCAGTGTCATTTACCGGGACGATTTTAACAGCAATTTAACAAAGGAGGTACATGTATGCGGATCAGGAAGTTTCGAAGTATTTCGATGTGTATTTTGTCCCTGGCCCTGTTTATTAACGGCTGCGGATCATCTAGCAGGGAAAGCGGAATATCTGCCAACAACATAGCAAGAGTTGGCGATACCGCCTGTATCCAGTGTCACAGCGCCGTGACCGAACCCCTAACGGGACAAAGCATTATAACCCAGTACCTGAACACTTCGCCCCACAACACTGCCGCCCTTGGTTGCGAGGCGTGCCATGGCGGTGGCGCCCAGCATAATGGCGTAGGCCCGATCCCCTTTCCAAAACCGGACGTGGCACGTTGCCAGACCTGCCATAACGGCATAGTAGCGCCATTGACTTCTGCCGCAAGGTATGTTGATTCCAAGCATGCAACAGATACTCCTTCACATTTGCCCGGCGGCTCTGGCAATACTTCGTATATCTGCTCCCGTTGCCATACCAGTGAAGGCGCAATACTCGCCAACATAGCTGGTGTTACGGGCGATGATGGCAATCTGCAGTTCTTTAACGCCGCCAACAAAATCGCTTACTCCGGAACCTACACCGCCATCAACTGCATCACCTGCCATGAGCATGGCGCCGGCTTGCGCCCGATTCTGGCCTCATACTCGACGGCCAAAGGATCTGGAACAGGTACAACCATCTGGAACCCGAGCAAGACCTCCGATGCAAAGAACAACCAGTTCAACCTGTGCACAAGCTGTCACAACCTGTACAATTATGATGGCACAAAGGTTATCGCTACGGGTACTTCAGGAACACGGCCGTACATCACCGGCGGGTCGGCCCACAACACCAGGTGGAACAGGATCATCGCCAGCACCCATAAGGAAAAGGGCATGGCAACATCGATTCCCTTTAACAACATGACATCCGCTGCCGACGGTACCAACACCAGGATCACCGGCTATGCACTCCGCATGGTTGCTCCGCCCACCACCGCCACAACCGTTGCCGGCAAGAACTATGTGACAGACCCCTACTACAGCGGCCCCTGCTTTGACTGCCACGGCCATGAAGCCAATACCAATACCGGTTCTTCCGCTCCCCAGGGCGCGGGCGCAACAATTCACACTGACTGGGCACAATCAGCCCATGGCGGCCAAATCCTGACTAAAAAATATGCCGCCTATGCCGCCTCAGGCAACGCAAGAACAACAGCCGGAGTGGAAAGTGTCATGCAGGCCTATTCCGATGACACCAATGCCATCGGCTGGACCCACTACAACTGGGATTCAACCCTGACATCAGCCGGCGCCGATGACCGCGGTTCATGCCAGAAATGTCATACCGCCACCGGTTTCTCCAACTTCGCCAACAGCCCGACGACCTATGATCCGGTCAAAAACAACTTCTCGCACCTCCAGGGCTGGACCCAGAAAGCAGCCGCGGGTGCTTCCACCGGCGGATCCAAGCGTCAGAATGAGGTACTCTACTGCTGGGGCTGCCACAGCAATGCCGGCACCGGTAAGCTGCGCAATCCGGGCCCTGTCACCACCGATTACACCTTTAATGGCGCCCCAGTCACCTTCCCCAACGTCGGCAACTCCAATGTCTGCGTCGTATGCCACGGCGGACGCGGCAACACACAGAGCGCGCGTTCCTCACGTTTTGAAGGTCACCACGGAACGACCGCGGGAATGCTGTTTGCCTCGGTCAGCCATATCGGTTCCGAGTTTGCTGGAAAAGACTACACGCCTCCTTCATTCTTCGCCCATGACAAGATTAATGCGTCAACCTCCGGACCGTGTGCCAGCTGCCATATGCAGGCTGCTGCCAAGCACACCTTCTCGGTAGTGTCATCCTCTTCTGCCACTGGTTTGATCACCAAAATCAGAAGCCAGGCAATCTGCGACACCTGCCACACTGGTACGTTTGCAATGACTCCTACCAAGCTAAATGATGAAGAGGCAGGCTTCACGGAAGCTACCAATCTGCTTCTTGCCTATTTGGCCAATACTGTAACAAACGCCTATAACACAAACATTAATGCAATAGCTGTTGCCAGTATGACTGACGCCCAGTACAGCGCCTTCCAGAATGCAAAACTCCCTGGAGATTCTCCCGGCGCCTGGGCACACAACCGCTTCTATGCCAAGAGACTGATTTTTGACTCTCTTGACGCCATGCAACATGGTGCCACTTTGACAGGTAGCCTCACCCTGTCGCCAACACTGTTAAGCACCTACCCGAATGCTGCTGTTTGGCTCGGTGCAAACGCAACAACAGGTGTAGCAACTCGTCCATAAGTCCGGAGCTGGGTGGGCTGAATCCACCCAGCTAAATTCAGCTCTTTATCCCAAAAGCCCCGGAGCAATCCGGGGCTTTTTCATGTGTGCGCCCGGCAGGGCGCGTGGCGCTCAAGCGCCATCGAATCAGCTGTGGTAGCTGATTTGTGACTTGGAGGTGCAAGTCCTCTACGGACCCTGATGGTGGGAACCGTCAGCTGAACGGCAAGGGTGTCCGGGGTGACCCGGAATCTGAAGGAAGCCGTAGGCAAAACCCCGGCCCGACGAACAGAAATCGCATACGAGGCAGCCACATCCGGGCGAGAAGGCACAGTTCTTCGAAGCCCTATAACCATCCGTGAGGGTGTGTCTGTATATGCGGCGGGTATATGGGGTGAAGGTCACGCGCATTACCCGGGGAGATCTGCCGTCCAGCACCGGGCGAAATCCAGTGCGAGGCAATCTGGAAACAGACTGCCTTGATGTTCGGCAGAAGTCAGCAGAAGCCATATGAGCCGGATTAACCGACCGGCAAAGGGCTGAACACGTTGGAACGAACAGGAGCCTTGAATTTCGATGGCGCGAGTAAAGGCAGAAGTCCCGGAAGAGATGCCGGGGGCCATGTTGGAGGGTAGGGGCCGGAAGTCCCGAGAGCATGACAACGGTGCATCAGGCGTCACGGTAACGAGAGAGACCTGCTGGGCGGAAGCGGAAGCGCGGCTGATGGAAGAAATAGTCAGTCGTGCCAATATGCAGAAGGCCTACAACCGGGTGGTATCCAACAATGGAGCGGCAGGCGTGGACAACATGTCTACCGGTCAGTTGAAAGGATACCTGCAAACAGACTGGCCGCGCATCAAAGAAGAACTGTTGAACGGGACATATAAACCTCAACCGGTACGTAAAGTAGAAATTCCCAAACCGGGTGGAGGCTCAAGGATGTTGGGAATTCCCACCGTCCTTGACCGTCTCATCCAGCAGGCAGTGCATCAGGAACTGGGGCCGCTGTTTGAACCCGGCTTTAGCGCAAGCTCCTACGGGTTTCGTCCCGGCAAGAGCGCCCATCAGGCGGTACAGGCCGCCCGCGCAGCAGTAGCAAACGGCCTGAGATGGGTGGTTGATATTGACCTTGCTAAATTTTTCGACCGAGTCAACCACGATATCCTCATGTCGCGGGTATCCAGGAAAGTCAAAGACAAGCGGGTACTGCATCTTATTCGCAGCTACCTGCAAGCCGGGCTTTTCGAGGGGGGTATCATTTCCCCGCGAAAGGAAGGGACACCACAGGGAGGACCATTATCTCCCCTGTTGTCCAACATCCTGCTCGACGAACTGGACAAGGAGCTTGAGAATCGGGGGCATACCTTCTGCCGCTATGCTGATGACTGTAATACCTATGTCAGAACACGGCGATCAGCAGAACGGGTAATGACCTCCATCACCACATTCCTTGAAACACGGTTGAAACTCACGGTCAATCAAGAGAAGAGTGCTGTTGACCGTCCCTGGAAGCGAATCTTTCTCGGCTATGGCATGACGCACCACCGCACCCCCAAACTCAAAGTAGGGGAAAAGGCGCTGGAGCGGATCAAGTCCAAAATTCGTGAAATAAGCCGCAAAGGGAGAGGAAGAAACCTGAGGCGAGTCATCGAAGAAATCACTCCGATACTGCGTGGATGGTCGAATTACTTCAAGCTGTCCGAAGTAAAGAAACCCTTTGAGGACCTCGATGGATGGATGCGTCGGAAACTGCGCTGCATACTGTGGCGGCAGTGGAAACGTCCCTACACGAGAATGAAGAAACTGATGCAACGCGGATTGTCAGAGGCACGGGCGTGGAGAAGCGCTCTCAATAAAAGAGGCCCCTGGTGGAACTCAGGAGCCTCGCATATGAATCAAGCCTTTGATACATCCTACTTCTTGAAACTGGGGCTACTCTCACTACTCAACCAGTTTCACCGCTTTCAACAATCAACGTGAACCGCCGTGTACGGAACCGTACGCACGGTGGTGTGGGAGGACGGCGGGAGTAATCCCGCCTCCTACCCGATGAAGTGCAAAGGAGCTTGATCCCGTGGTATGGTTATCCTATGCATGAAAGCCGTCGCACCATAATATTATTCACTCTGTCCCTGCTGGCATCGATCCTGACCCATGTCCTGTTCATCTATGCGCTGGGCTGGTTTGGCAGGTATGACCTGACAGGTCCGATAATGTTATCCCAGGCTGTTATGGTCGATCTCACCGCTTCCACAGAATCCAAGCACGAATCCCTCACCGAGCCGCAGGAACCACAAGACCACACTACGAAAGCATCTGAACAGAATGAACCGGAACCAGCTGAAAACGGAAGACGTGAAAGTAATAACGAAGCGAGCAGCCAGCCACCGCTACCTGCCCAACAACCCTCTCAACAACCAGAGCCTCAACCAGTCCCCTCTCCCCTGCCAACTCCCCAAGAGCACGTAAGTGGTGTCGCTGCACAGAGCCACTCTGAAATACACAAGAAATCTCCAACAAGCACCGTCATTGAAATTACTCCTCCGCTGCGAACGGCAATGGAATTCATGTCCGCGGAGCAGGAGGTACTCTCCTACCGCATCACCCTCTTGGGGTTCCCGGTCGGCTCGGGAATACTTGAGGCAAAGCAGGAAAAGAGTGCCGTAAAAATCACCTTGCGGGTCACATCCAGCCTGGTCATTGCAAGCATCTACCCGGTGGATGACCTGATCGAGACGCGTCTGCTCGGCGGCAATTACATCATCACCAAAATCAGGCAACTGGAGGGAAAATTTGTGGGAGACAGGGGCTTTACCCTGTTCTTGCGGGAGAAAAGCGTTTTCTGGATTGATCTGCTCAAACAGACGAGCGTACAGGAGGCACTGCCCACCAGCGATGTACTCGATATTTTGTCAGGGCTGTACTACCTTCGCAACCGGCCGCTCCAGGTGGGTACAACAGAGACACTCCACATTTTTGACAGTAACATCTACACCTCCGTACCGGTGGAGGTTGTGCGTCGCGAAAAGATTTTTTTGCCCGGATTCAGGCGGGCCGACACCCTGTTGCTGCATCCGCTGATCAAGACCGAGGGTATTTTCAAACGGGCGGGTGATGTTTTTATCTGGGTGACCAATGATGAAAATCACGTTCCGGTCAGGGTTGAAACGACTATAAAACTGGGCAAGGTCACGGCGGAGTTGATTGATGCGGAGGTCAAGCAGAAGGAAATCGATAAGCAGAGAGAATAAAATTTACCGGCTACAAAAACTCCTCCCGCATCCGCTGCATGCGGTGCATCTCGGCATAGAGTCCATTATGCGCCAGCAGTTCGGCGGGACTCCCCTGTTCCGCTATGCAGCCGTCTTTCAGCACCAGGATCCGATTGCAATCCCTGAAGACCGATAAACGGTGGGAAACGATCAGCACGGTGCGGTTAGCGTAAAACTTGCCCAACTCTCCCAGTACCTCCTCCTCGCGCCCTGCATCGACGGCAGAGAGTGGGTCGTCCAATAGCAGGATACGCGGGCCGGGCAGCAACGCACGTGCAATGGACAGCCGCTGTTTCTGCCCCCCCGAGAGTGAGACACCTTTTTCACCCACCAGCGTATCCAACCCATCCCGGAAATTATTCACATCATCCATGAAACCAGCCTGGCGGGCCGCCTCTTCAACATCGGCCCCTTCATCTTCCACGCCATAGGCGATGTTTTCCCGGATACTGCGGGAGAACAGAAACGCCTCCTGGGGCACATACCCGATCAGCGACCTCAAACTGGCCAATGTGATATGGTTGATATCCTTTCCATCGATCAGGATCATGCCATCAGCCACGGGCAACAGCCGGGGAATCAGCCTGAGCAGGGAAGTCTTGCCACTGCCCACTTCGCCGGTGATGCCGATGCGCTCGCCGGGCGCGATATGGCATGAAATACCATCCAGCAGCTTGCCTCCCTCAAAGCCAAACGACACATTGCGCAGCTCGATTCCCTGACTCACCTCCGTTAGAGGCGCTGCATCCGCTGCATCCGCCACCATCGGTTCGGCGGACAGGATCGCATTCAACCGCGACATGGAGGAAGCCCCACGCTGCATCATGGTCAGAATCCACCCCATGATGGCCGTTGGCCAGACCAGCATGGCCAGATAACCACTGAAGGCGACAAAATCCCCCAGGGTGATTGCTCTCTCGATCACAAGGCGGCCCCCCAGGAACAGCACGATCAGGGTTCCGGTCCCGGTTGCACCGGCCATAACCGGGATGATCAGACCGCGCAAACGCGCCATCACCAGGTTGTGTCCAAGATAACATTCAGCCACCTCTTCGAACAGGCCCTGAAAATGCTCCTCACGACAGTAGGATTTGATCAGACGCACCGCCGAGACCGACTCCTCCGAAAGACTCGTCAGCCGTGCCAGTTCCTCCTGTGCTGCCAGGGAACGCTTGAACATGTGGTGGCTAACCTTTTTTACCAGCAAAACCATCAGCGGAAACGGTGCAATGGCGCATACCGTCAACCAGGGGTGGATACGCAGCATCAGCGTCACGGCGGCGACATACAAAATCGCGGTATTCATGGCGCTCATGACGGCAAAACCGGTCAGCATGCGCACATTGGTCAGGTCGTTGGAAAAACGGGAGAGGATATCACCGGTCCTGCTGCCGGAAAAGAAGGGCAAGTCCAGCAACAGCAGGCGCCGGAAGAGGTCTTCGCGGATCCGGTACTCGATGATACGGGCCGCATTGAGAATCAGCGTTCGGGAATAGATGCGGGTGACACAGTGAAATGCCGCCAGCAGGACAATAATCAGGGAGCAGGTGGAGGCGGTAAAACGGGCCGTGACCGGCTTCTGAAGGGCCTCAACCGCCAGTTTCATAAACCAGGGGATCAGCAGGGCAAAACCGTTGGTAGCAAGGAGAAAAAGCGCGCCTCCGGCATAACGCCAGCGGAGCGTACGAAGGTAGGGGATGAGTCTGGCGAGTTCTTTAATAGTCGATGTTTCCCGGTGTGTGGTCTGTCCAAAACAGGCCAAGTCTACCTTTTTTCCGGGCTCTGTTCAATTTTATAATTGATGGCTGTTACCGTACCAAGGCAAGGAGTCTGATCCTGGCTCCCCGCGGGGAAAGAGGGATGTGTTTCAGCACTGCTCCTGATTATCAATGCTGCTTCAGCGCGCCGTCATTCACCATTCGGTCGAGCAGTTCCCAGTAGGCCTTTGCCTGGGGGACAAAAACTTTCTGTTTCTTCCGCTGTGCCTGGATATAACTGCTGATCCGCTCCTGGTCGGCCTTGCTGACCAGGATAAAACGGTAGCCACACATCCTTGAATCCTTTTCAAGGCGCTCCCACACCAGGTCTCCCAAAGCGCACACCGGTGTGTCGTTATCATCAAAATCCAGCAAAAACAGGGACAGTGCGAAAGGAGTGACCTTTGCTTCACAAACAACACGAACCCCTCCGACACCGAGGTTGACTGTTGCATCCTGCATCTGGAGGTTGGCGGGAACACCCTGACTCTTCAGCTGGTCGGTTATACGCAGAAACTCCTTGCGGTAGGCTTCAAGAGAGCTACTGCGCTGAACTTGAATCAGTTTTACAGTGGTATCAATGCGGGGAACCTGGCGACGTTGATACATCTCCAGGTTGCTGCGCAGCTTGAGGTGCAGGATATTGCCCGCTTCAACCTTTACGAGATCCGCAATCACCTGAATTCCGCTTCCCATCGCCTCGGTATTAAGCTTGAAGGTGTGTTTCCGAGCCTGACTCGACTGGCTGGCATAGTCGGTGGGATAGGGAATCTGCAGGGCAATGGAATCCCCACTGCGTCCGACAATGGTCCCGCTCAGCGATTCATACGTTTCTTTGTCGCGACTCTCGGACATATTAATCAGAAACGCTTTCTGTTTGATGTTAAAATATTTGCTCATATCGACTCTGTGATAGTGTTCAGCGCTCATGGCCTAACCTCGTATGGCTTGATGTGCATACTGTATGTGCAGGTCAGCATCCGGTAGTCCCGGCTTTCAACTGATCAAAAGAGTTATACGCTGGACGCAAGACAAAAAAACCGGGCTACCGTTTATCAAAGTGATATTTCGGTAGCCCGGCTGTCTACTGGAGATCCTGAGGCTTTCCGCCCCATCCTCGCGGATGGTTTAGTAGTATCGTGTATCTATGGTATGTTCGTTATGTAGAAACAGTCTAGTCAATTTGACCGGCAAAAGTCAAGGCTCATTTTTTCATTAGAAGGGAATATCGTCATCCTGAAAAGGGGGTGGTTCGCTGCTGCCGCCGCCATTGCCCGTTGGAGCGCCGAAATTGGAGTCTCCGCCCCGGCGCTCCCCTTTGGGTGACAGCATCTGCATCTTTTCGCCGACGATCTCGGTTGTATAGCGTTTGATGCCGTCTTTTTCGTATTCCCTGGTCTGCAGACGACCCTCGATGTAGACCGTTTTGCCCTTGGAGAGGTACTCCCCGGCAATCTCTGCCAGCCGGGCCCAGAGGGTTATACGGTGCCACTCCGTGCGTTCTTCCCATTCACCACTCTTGTTCTTGAACTTTTCGCTGGTCGCCAGATTGAAACTGGCAACGGCCTGACCCGATGCGGTGTAGCGCACCTCCGGATCCTTGCCCAGATTTCCGATCAGCATTACTTTGTTGAGACTGGCCATAATTATGCTCCTTACGTTAAATGGGCTCTGGAGTCGCGTACTCGATTCCCAAAAAACAACCACGATAGTTTTGGCAAACAATACCTCAGATGGTTGGCTTACTCAATATCAAAAAAACGATCCAACCAAACCCAATCATCGGCATGGCAAAGAAGCGAGAAACATGGTACCACGTTATGTGAAAAATGAACGGAGACCCCTATGGCAATAACAGCACGAAACAACATTCTCCGGAGCATCCGGAACGCACTGAACCTTGACGATGCGACCATGATCCACATTTTCGGACTGGCCGGACGTACGGTCGCCCAATCCACCCTGACCGCGCTACAGACAACTGAAGATGAGGACGGCCACATCCCCTGCACTGACCCGGTGCTCGGTTTTTTTCTGGACGGTTTGATCATCAATAAACGGGGCGCACGGGAAGGCGCACCCGCCGGGGATAGTGCACCAAGCACAGCGCTGACCAACAATGTCATCCTGAAAAAGCTAAGGATCGCCCTGGATTTGAAAGAGGATGACATGCTGGCGATCCTGAAACTGGGCGGTATTGAATTGTCAAAACACGAACTTTCCGCCCTGTTTAGAAAGCAGGGCCATAAACATTACAAGGAATGCAGTGACCGATTTCTGATGGGCTTTTTGGCAGGGCTGGGCCTGCGTAACGGAGAGTAATACTCTCGGGCGGTGCATCGCGAAATCGTCAGAAGCGGTGATTCGGTAAAGGAATACGATCATGAAACATTCCCTGCGTTCTGTAAGAGCATGTATCGGCGCCTGTCTGTTCGGTGTCTGTCTCTGCCTCGTCCCCAGCGATCCGGCCACGGCAGCGGGAAAACGGGAGTCGGGCAGGGAAACGGGCCAACGACTTTCCGAGCGGGATAAACGGTTGGAGCGTGAGAAGCGCCTTACCCTGCGCAGCTTGGAGGACCTTCGATTTCTGCTTTCACTCGTGAAAACGGAACAGAGCGAATTGAGCAGGGAGATCGATGCCATAACGCTGCTGGCACTCCCCAACAGGGAGGACGATCTTCGGAATATTATGGAGCTGTTTGACAGTTATGGCGACTGGCTGCAGGAGCACGAGGAAGAATTGGACGCTGACCTGTCCGTACTATCTTCGGGTAGCGCAGCGCCTGACGGGCAATGGCCGGGACGCTATTCCGCCCTGTCAGCCGGATTCAAAACGTTTGAAGGACAACTGGCATCCATGTCCGAGCGTTTTGACGAGGAAGGCAAGCGCATGGCGGCCCTGGTTGATCGACGCAGACTGCTCCAGGGAAAGCTCTCCATCTTGGAAGAGCAACTTGCCACTATCGCCAGAAAACCCGCGGAACAGGGCAGTGACACGCGGAACAAAAATGATCTCATCCGTCTCCGCACCAGATTCGAGGTTGTTCAAAACGAACTCACCGCATTACCCCTGGTAAACGAAGATGCCCTGAAGCATTATTTCAACGTCGGAGAACGTGCGCGGGCAGAGGGTGCCTGGATGGCGGCAAAGTCCGACGAATACGAGTTTCTTGCTGACATTTCCGCCATCGTCACTGGAGCAGCAGCGCGGAATCGACCGGCTGTGGAAACTTCAATTACTCAACTGCGGCGGGTCAATGAGCGGGTGATTAACCGGCTGAAAAAACGAATCGATACCATCGACCGCAAACGCTCCACTATATCGCCGGCCGGCACCCTGCAGGAACTGCAACGCTCCAGCGAACTCAACGACCTGTATCAGAATCAGAAGCAGCGTTATGAGCAGTACATCAATCGACTCAACATGCAGGCCGGCGCACTGGAGGCGGATCTGGGTGAGTTGATTGACCGCTAACCCCCAGATATATTTTTTTCATACCATCGTTGTATTTTTACGTGTCGGGTGTAAACTAGTTTCCAACAATGAGATAGTTCACATCTGCCTAAAACAAATATATGACTCACGTGGAAGACGAACCTGCCATGAACCGCTCAAACTGCCTTGATATTGAAAAAATGGTGGAGTCGTTGGTCAAAGGTGCGGCGCTGGAGCTTTACCTCACCCCCAAACCGGGGCTTGTGGATCTGGCTGATTGCGGTTCCCACGCCGACCTTTCGCTCTCCTCAATGGAGCTTTCCATCCACTCCATTGCCGACTACCTGCTCGAACTCTACCGTTCCCTCAGCGCTGAAGAACGCTTCGAACATCAGGTGGCGATTGCAAAGCGGGCCGAACGAAACATGCACACGACCCTGGGAACAAATACCCACAAGGGCTATCTCTTTCTGAGCGGGCTGTTTCTGATCGCCCTCTGGCATACTCGATCCCGGGATGAACATTCACTGCGAGCAACCATTTCCTCCCTGGCCAACGACTTTTTCACTACCCGTGGCGAAAGCGGCACCAACGGCCAACAGGCCAGAACACGCTTCAGGGCAGGCGGAATCGTGCGTGAGGCCACGTGCGGCTTTCCCTCGCTTTTCAACGCGGCACTGCCTGCATTCAGGGCCTCCGTCACCCGGATTGGTTGCCTCAAAACCGCCTCTTTCGCCATGCTGGCGCGGTTGATGCAAACCGTGGAGGACACCACAACCCTCCATCGCAGCGGCCTCTTCGGGCTCTTCCGCATCAGGCGCGATGGCCAAGCCCTGGAACGAGTCCTGGTGGAAGGGGGAGACCATATCTCTTTTCTCAACAACCTTAACCAGCTCTACATACGGAAAAGCATCACCATGGGGGGGGTTGCTGACATGCTGGCGCTCTCCTACGGCTACCTCATCTTCCGTGGAGAAATCTCGCTGACCAACGAGGTTTCCTGCATCAACAACGGAATCAACTATTATCTGGAAGAGATGTCACCACTGATCCATACACGCCCTGCCAGCTCCGCCTGGTTCGGGCAACCACTCACCAGCGGGCTGCTCTATGAAGTACCCTCCGGCTCCCTCCGCCGGGATGCCCTTTTCGAAGCACTTCAATCAGTGTGTTGCCCGTCTTGGTAGCCCCTCCCCACTTCGGAACAATCAATCTGTATCCTGTGCCGCAGCTCTTTTTTCTGGCCCAATCCATGTCGGAAACGTATAATTATTAAAATTTTTGGCGTTCGTCACCCGATACAATGCGAATGTCTCCAGCGGAAAGGAAATGCAATGAATTATTCACGTGTTAGTGTCCCACCAGGTGACAAGATAACCATGGGGAGCGACGGCAGGCTCCATGTCCCCACACACCCCATTATTCCTTTTATCGAAGGTGACGGCACCGGTCCCGACATCTGGAAAGCGGCGGTACGGGTGTTTGATGCGGCGGTCGCCAAGGCCTACGCAGGTTCGAGAAAAATAAGCTGGATGGAAGTGTTTGCCGGTGAAAAATCATTCAACATGTTCAAGGAAAACATGGGGGATCAGGCCTGGTTACCCGAAGAGACCGTGGAGGCCTACCGCGAATTTCTGGTTGGCATCAAGGGCCCCCTGACAACTCCCATCGGTGGTGGCATCCGCTCGCTGAACGTGGCACTGCGCCAATTGCTGGACCTGTATGTCTGCCTGCGCCCGGTTCGCTACTTCCAGGGGGTGCCTTCACCGGTGAAAAAACCCCAGGATGTGGACATGGTTATTTTCCGCGAAAATACGGAGGACATCTATGCCGGTATCGAATGGATGCACGGCACACCGGAATGCGACAAATTCAAGAAATTCCTGCTGGAAGAGATGAAGGTCACCAAAATTCGCTTCCCGGACAGCGTCTCCCTGGGGGTCAAACCGATCTCGCAGGAAGGGTCGCAACGCCTGGTCAGGGCCGCCATCCAGTATGCTCTGGATCACAAACGCCGCTCCGTTACCCTGGTGCACAAGGGCAACATCATGAAGTTCACTGAAGGTGCCTTCAAGGACTGGGGCTATGGCGTCGCCATTGCCGAATTCCGCGACCTGACCGTCACCGAACGGGAAAGCTGGATCATCGGCAACCAGGACAGACACCCCGGACTTTCAGCGGAAGAGAACGCCCGCCAGATTGAACCGGGTTACGACATGATGACAACCGGTCAACGCCGGAACGCCGTCGAGGAGGTTGAAACCGCCCTGCGGCTGATGCCGACCCATGGCAGCGGACAGTGGAAAAAGCTCCTGCTGATCAGGGATGCCATTGCGGACATTACCCTGCAGCAGGTTCTGACCCGCGCCAAAGAATTCGATGTCATCGCCACCATGAATCTGGAAGGCGATTTTCTCTCCGATGCATTGGCGGCCCAGGTTGGTGGCATCGGCATCGCGCCGGGCGCCAACATCAATTACCTGACCGGTCACGCCATATTCGAAGCAACCCACGGCACAGCGCCCAAATACGCCAACCTGGACAAGGTCAACCCCGGCTCCTTGATCCTCTCCGGCGTGATGATGCTGGAGCATTTGGGCTGGCAGGAAGCGGCCGACATGATCGTTGCCTCCATCGACAGAACCATCTCCCAGAAGAAGGTTACCTATGACTTCGAGCGTTTGATGGAGGGAGCCACCCTGGTGAGCTGTTCCGGATTTGCCGATGCGTTGATCGGCAATATGTAGTTTCTCTCAAAAAAAATTCCACAGTGACAACCACCGGGCCGGAAAAATTCCGGCCCGGTGTGCGTATGTCCGCGAGAAAATCAACAGAGTGAAACTTGGCCCTCACCTTTCTTTTGCCCCGTTCCCGGCGGAATGCACGCTTCGCAGGGCACCCGCGTCTGACACAGACCACAACCGGTCTCCATGATGCCGTAACTTTGTCCGACTGTTGCGCGCAACTCCCCATAGACGTACTCCCGGCATTTCTCCTTGTCGTGCCCCTGCCACGAAATAGCTCCCACCGGGCATCGCTGAATACACAACCCGCAACTCCCCTGGCTGAAGTAGAGACAGTTTCCGCGATGATCCGCTCCCTCCCGGCGCGGCGTCGGCGGGATAGGCGTATCGGTGATGACGCTGCCGCAGCGATGGGCAATCCCCTTTTCCGTAATCAGACCATCGTTGAGGCTGAAGGTGCCCAACCCAGCAACGTAGGCCGCATGACGCTCGGACCAGGTCGAGGACAATCCGGACGGCTCCTCCCTGACCGGGCTCCACATGCCGGACAGAAGCGGGGCGACAGCCTGGATACCATACTGCCTGAGCAGGTCAACTACGAACATGCGCAGAAACGTATTGAACTGTTCTCCATGGGCGCGGGTGAAGGCCCACTCCCGGGATGGCGTCCGTTCCTGGCGACGATTTCCCTCGCGGGTTGAACGGGTGATGGGCAGAACCCAGCAGATCACGGTCACCGCCTCTCCGAGCACCGCACCATAGCAGTTTTCCATGATCTCGGCCGGAGTCAGGTGATAACCGCCGATTACGGTTATAAACTGGCTGAAAAGGGGATCACGGGCCGCGGCAAAGCCTATCAGCGGTTCGTCAAAGTACCGTGCATCACTCCCGGGAAAGCGATTGTCAGGGCTCTCCAGCACATAGTCGCGGATTTCATCCCGTAACAACTGTTCCATAACCTCGATCCTCCTTGTCATGTTAAGGTACATGCCGAAAGGGCGGTTTTTCCCGAATGGCAGAAAGACGAGATGCCTGAGGGATTATACCACAAGCCCCCGCAGTATCCCCAGGTTGACCGCGTCCATCTCGTCATTGTCCCCCTTTGGTGTCTCCAGGATCTTGGGGATTGTCGCAAAGCGAGCATCATTGAGAATGAAGCGGAAGGGATTGAGCCCCAATGCTCCCTGACCGATATGCTCGTGCCGGTCAACCCGTGAACCGAGCCCCTTCTTTGAATCGTTGAAGTGAAAGCACTCCAGCCGCCCCAATCCGATGATCCGGTCAAAATCCTCCATGACAGCCTGGTAGCTCTGCTCGGTGGAGGTATCGTACCCGGCCGCAAAGGTGTGGCAGGTGTCAAAGCAGACTCCGAAGCGGTCAGGAGAGCGTGATCCGTCGATGATGGCCCGCAATTCCTCAAAGCTGCGTCCCAGGTTGGTGCCCTGCCCGGCGGTGGTTTCCAGCAGTACCCTCCCCTCGAATTGGGGCGTCTCGGCGAAGAGCTGGTCAAAGGCCTCGATCACCCGCTCCAGGCCGGCCTCCACCGTGTCACTGAGATGCGATCCGGGATGCATGACGACCTTATGGATGCCGAGCCGGGCGCAACTCTCCAGTTCCTCGCGGAAAGCGACCAGGCTTTTGTCGCGCACCTCACCGGGTGCGGCAGCCAGGTTGATCAGATAGATGTCATGGGAAATCACCTCTCGCAGCCCGGAAGCGGTGAACTTTTCCCTGAACAGGGCGGCATCCGGCCCACTGACCGGTTTGCCTTTCCACTGGTTTGAATTGCGGGTAAAGATCTGCAGCACACCACAACCCGCCGCAACAGCACGGTCAATGGCCCGGTGCAGCCCGCCGGAAATGGACATATGGGCGCCTAGATAGTCGTTCATTCAATACCTCATCTTTTTCGGTCTACACCAGATCAATATGGTTTCCGTAAAAGTGCACATCCACCTCGTCACCAACCGCAAAGCGGGTAGTCTCGGCCGGCAGAATGGCCAGCGCCACCGCATCAACCATGGTTTTCAGAATCGCGGTCTCCTGCTTACCGGCGGAGGAGGCATACCACGTCCCCCCTTCCCGCTCCAGCCTGACCCGTACAATCTGGGTCCTGCCCGGTTTCTTGCGCTGTTCATCCCGCAACACGGCCTTGAAGAGCGGACGATGCACCGCCCGGTACCCCTGCATCCTGAGCAGCGCCGGCCGTGTGAATTCCTCAAAGGTAATCATGGTCGAGACCGGATTACCCGGCAGACAAAACACTGGAGTCGAACCATGCATGGCAAAGGCGGTCGGCGCCCCCGGCCTCATGTCCACTTTCCAGAACACCTGTCGTGCTCCCAGCTCTTCCAGTACCTCCCGCACAAAGTCGTGGTCGCCGGCCGAGACACCGGCCGAGGTGATCAGCACATCAGCTTTGAGCCCCTCGGTCATCAATTTCCGATGGCTTTCCCGGTTGTCCCGGGCAATACCGACAATGCGGGGTATGCCTCCCGCTTCGCGAACCGCAGCAGCCAGCGAGAGCGTATTGCTGTTAATGATTTCACCCGCTGAGGGTGTCCTGCCCAGCTCGATCAGCTCATCTCCCGTGGAAAGGATGGCAACGTTTGGACGTCGGTAAACCGGCGCCAATGCCATACCGAAGGTGGCCAGCATGTTTATTTCCGGTGGCCGGATAACCGTGCCACCCTTCACGAAGGCTAGCCCTGCCACCATATCCTCGCCACGATGTCGAAAGTGCTGCCCCTTTTTAACCGGTTGCAGCAGCGTTACCGTCTCTTTTCCGTCATCGGTATCCTCCACCGGCACAACAGCATCACAGCCCGGCGGGGCAGGCGCTCCGGTCATGATTCTGACGGCGCAGCCCGGCTCAATGCTCACCCCATCAGCCCTGGCCCCGGCGGGGAGGAAACCGGTCACGCGCAATTGACGGGGAAGAGTTGTACAGTCTTCAGATCGCACCGCATATCCATCCATGGCTGAATTATCCCACAGCGGCATGTCCCAGGGAGCAACCAGATCTTCTGCCAGTACGCGACCGACGGCCTCCAGCAGATGCACAGACTCCGTTCCCAGGGGCTGAACATGCGCAAGGATTGTCGTGCGGGCTTCATCAA
Source organism: Desulfuromonadales bacterium (assembly GCA_013377095.1). Taxonomy (GTDB): domain Bacteria; phylum Desulfobacterota; class Desulfuromonadia; order Geobacterales; family Pseudopelobacteraceae; genus Pseudopelobacter. Next base: position 83,169 of record JACAAY010000002.1, on the reverse strand, counting down.
ACGAAACCATACGCTCCTCCAAGATTAATTTTGAACAGAATAGCGGGAAGGGGTGTCAAATACAACCGTATTGCTGGAGCAGTGCTGCTCTCACTGTGCAGGATTTACGGGGGATACTGGAGAACGCGGGGAGCACTAAAACCTTTCCGGTAACAACCCAAACAACATGGGCCGCTGGATTCGACGCACACAATCGAATCCAGCGGCCCATGCAATCAATAGAGCAACGCACCTGACGGCCAGCAGAAATCAGCCGGTTGTTGCAGCGTTTTCAGGCGACTTTGTAGCGGTTGACAATTGCCTTCAGCGTTTCGGAAAGATCGGCCAGAGACGCTGACTCCTGGATGCCGCTCTTGGCCTGATCAGCCGCGGTGTTCACGGCTTCCGAGATCTGCTGCAGACTCATGGTCACCTCACGGGTCGTCACGGATTGTTCTTCAGCTGCAGTGGCAATCTGAGCAACCTTATCGTCCAGCTGTGAAACAAGGTCCAGTATCTCCGACACGGCCTGGCCTGATTTTTCAGACTCAAGCGCCCCGAGCCTGACTTTCTCCGCCTCGCCAGCCATGGTGGAAACCACGTTTTTGGTCTGGTTCTGGATATCCTTGATCATGACCGAGATCTCTTTCGTAGCCATGGCGGTGCGCTCCGCCAACCCGCGGACCTCGTCCGCCACAACCGCAAAGCCCCTGCCGTGGTCTCCGGCGCGTGCAGCCTCGATGGCCGCATTCAGAGCGAGCAGGTTGGTCTGGTCGGCAATCTCCTCAATCGTGTCCACGATCTCTTCGATCTTGTCAGAACTCCGACCCAGATTCTGTACGATTTCCGATGTCTTGAGCGCTCCCTGGGCCAGATTGTCCATCAGCGAAGCTGTTTCAAGGATGACTCGCTCGCTGTTTTTGGCTGCAACGCTGGTCTGTTTTGAACTCTCTGCGGCCAGGGAGCAGTTCCTGGCAATCTCTTCGGCCGTCGAGTACATCTCTTCGGCAGCAGACGCCGACGACATCGACTGTTCAGTGGCATTACCCACAGCACACTCAAGACTGTTGGAACTTGTCCTCAAATTGGAGGTACTTGCCCCCAGCAGATCAATTGCCGACGAAAGCTGACGGATCACCCCCTGGGTCTGCTCAGCCATATTGTTGACCTTTACGGCCAGCTTTCCGAGACCGCCGCCGAACATGTTAGTGGCCCTGACCGTCAGGTCACCGGATTCGACAGCTTCGACAACTCTTGTGACGTTTGCCAGCGGATCGGCAACGGACTTGAAGACCAGGAAACCGAAAAAGGGACTCAGCACCAGTGCGACAATGAACATGGCGCCAACCCTGAAAAGCAGCTGAGAAAGCACCGCACTTCCTCCCGCCGCAGGCGCCAGTGCAATCAACTCACGTGCGGCGAGCACTCCTGCGGTAGCCGTTGCAGCGAGAAACAGCAGATTGCAACCCACCAGCAGGGAAATCTTGTGACGGAGCTTTACACTCATGTACCACGCGTACACTCCGGAGAAAAGTCCATCTCCGCCATTATTTTTGCCCTTGCTCATGTATGCCTCCTCTGAATCTGTTTTTTTCGAGAGCAGCGTAATTTGCCAGTAACACCATACCTGATTATCCATTTCAGCCATTTTATATGGACAATTATTGTATGGTGTATTTTCATTAAGTTGTCAATTGTGTTTTTTGGTATTTATCAAATAGTTACTCAAAATCGCGCCGCTGGCGCACTGCCATTGAGAATATTCTTATCTGTTGAAAACAATCCTTTGACGGCAGATCGCTTCTTGACTCTTGAGCCTGCGGGCACTACACTCTACTGTGTAACAAAACTACTCAGAGGTTGACATGCCACTCGATACACTGCTTGCACCATTACGCTCCAAAATTGTCACCTACGGAAAGGAAAACCAGGGCGAACTGCTCTATGCCCTGACCGAAGGCGCCCAGCTCCTCACCGGAAATGAGCGGGTACGGATTTATCTGGAAGACCTGACACGCGGCGCCCTTTCCTGCGTACATGCCACCGGCCCCCTGGAGAAGGAACTGCGCGAAGTCACCTTTCCGATCATTTCGACCGAGACAGTTGTCTCCAGCGTATTTACCAGCCAGTATCCAACGGAATTCAGGGCAAGCCAGGGCATTGAATCATCGACCGACAATGACTTTGCCAGGCGCTTCGGGTTTTGCTCCAGTTATGTCACACCGATTGTCAGTCTGGGTAAATCCATCGGCGTGCTCTGCATTGACCAGGAAACACACGGTGAGGCACTGTCGGCCCCGGCCAGGTCACAGCTGGCCGATTTTGCCGGCTTCATTGCCAACCGGCTTGACCAAGCCCGCATCTATCACCAGCAGGTACAGCTGGTGAGACGCCTGGAAGAGTTCAGGACCCGCGAAGCAGCCAGCATGATGGTCAAATCGGCAGTTCGGTTGGTCAAAAAAGTTTCTCTGGCCTCGGTGTTGATCCTGAGTCCGATGGATGAAACGACGTTTTCGCTGAAGATCCTGGCCAGTTACTCCGACGACGAGCAACTCAGGACGCTCTATGACCAGCAGGGGACCATTGACCTGCGCACCGGAAAGTCGCTGATCGCAAAATATGTTGACGACCAGGGGGTGATTGTGGACGAGCGACTGCTCCGCCCGCTCTTCATCGCCGACCTGACCCGCCACACACTCCAGAAACCGGCCCTGACCGGAGCCATGGCCCTGCGTTCCATGTATATCGTGCCTCGTTTTGCACCGGACAGCCGGCGAATCATCTGTCTGATGAACTACTTCTCCCGCGACCTGGACCGCTTTACCGATTTTGAAATGGGGCTGCTCCAGACCCATGCTGAAATGGTGGAACGGGTCATCAACGAGGTGGGAGGCGAGCACCTGGAGATCCGGGTACTCTCTGAGATTTCCGACCTGCTCAACGAACGGACGGAAAACCTGCAGCCATTCCTGACCAAGGTGCTCTCCAAAGCCACCGAGCTGATCGGAGCCGACACCGGCAGCATCGCCCTGGTCAAGGAGCGCGACGGGATGAAATGGCTGGTGGTGGAGGATGAGAACGGCACCATTATCGGGGCAAAGAACAAGGAATGGCTCAAGAAGTACATCCCCCCCTTCCCGGTGGGAGGCGTGGAGCTGCCCCCCGAAGACCACAGTCTGACCGGCTATGTGGCGCACACCAAGCAATCCAAGATTGTCGGCCGGGTGGACCAGGAACTCCAAACTGGCGGATTCCACCGCTCCATGAGTGACCTGCTCAAGAGTGAGGTAGCGGTGCCGATCATCTGCGACGACGAGGTGATCGCGGTCATCTGCCTCAATTCGCAGCACTACGAATTTTTCCGGGAAGAACATCGCCGCATTCTGCAGATCATCGGCTCCCTCACGGCCCGCCACATCTCCGACCTGCAACGCATCGAGGGCCTGCAGAGCGAAGTCAACCGCCTGACAACCGATGTAGCCTACAAGGATCCGCACGTATCCTCCTACCGGCTGGGAAACATCATCGGCAACAGCCCCACCTCCCAGGCTGTGGTGGAGTTCATCAATACTGTTTCCATACCGCTCTTCAACCGCATCATCTACTGGAGCCGCAATATTCTCCAGGAAGCCACCATCGGCCTGCCCTCGATACTGGTGACCGGCCCGACCGGTTCGGGCAAGGAGTTCTTCTTCAACAACCTCTACAACAAGCTGAACGAGCTGTATCGCGAACAGATCAATCCGGGGGGCGAACTGCCGGTCAAGAAGACCAACATCGCCTCCTACTCCGGCGATCTGACCTACTCGGAACTGTTCGGCCACAAAAAGGGGGCCTTCACCGGCGCCTACAGTGACCGTCGCGGCATTCTGGAAGAAACCATGGGGGGGATTGTGTTTCTGGACGAAATCGGCGATGCGGATCCCAAGACCCAGGTACAACTGCTCCGCTTTCTGGATAACGGCGGCTTTGTGCGGCTGGGGGAAAATACCGACCGCTTCTGCCGTGTTCTGCTGGTGGCTGCCACCAACCGCAATCTGACGGAGGAAATTGCCAAGGGAACCTTCCGAGAAGACCTTTTCCACCGTCTGTCCGAACTTTCCATCCGACTCCCCTCGCTTAACGAACGGCGAGAGGACATCTCAGACCTTTCGGTGCACTTTTTGGGAAAGCTGTACCGCACCTATCGCAATGAAGACGAACCACCCGACAGCCCCCCTGAGCTTTCGGAAGATGCCAAGCAGGAGCTGATGCGACATGATTACAAGGGTAATATCCGTGAACTGCGCAGCATCCTGCTGCGGGCGCTCTTTTTCCGAACCCGGCATATCATCAACGGAGACGCCATCCGCATGGCAATAGCCGGAACTGCAGCCGGAAATATCTCCGCCAGTCGACCAAGCGCCCAGGAACTGGATGATCGACTGGCGGATACGATATTGGAGCGAATCGAATCGGGAGGTGACTTCTGGACCGACATCTATGAGCCGTTTTCCCGCAGCGATCTTTCACGGGAAACAGTGCGGCTGGTAATTGAAAAGGCACGGGCAAGAGCGGGCAAGACCATGCCGGCCGTGGCGCGCTATCTGAAAGCGGTGGGGCATGGCGGTGATACTGCGGACGAGCAGCGGTTGCTGTTCAAATTCAAGAATTTCCTCTACAAAACGGTCAAGGTTTGAACACACCATGTGCCACATCAGCATCACGTCAAAAACCTGCTGGTTCCGAACGGGCATCAACCTGACATCATAGGATACTCACCGTAAGCAAAAGACTCTGCTGCTGATGCAATTAAATAGATGGGCAATTGCCCATGCACACGGCCCCGCCGGAATCCCGGCGGGGCCGTGTGTTTTTTTCAATCGTACAAACGATCAATAAATTCTATTACTGCCAAGTCCTCACGAGTGACGAATTTGTGTGACAAGAGGCCGTGCATTGACCGGTGGCAGGGTTCCAGCTGTTTATACCCAAGGTGAGCCCGGATACGAGTTTTATTTGGGTAGTTGTGCTCCTTATTCCGCCGGACCAGCCGTGGCTCGCACTGGTATCCGTAATCAAATGACATACCGTACAGTCCCAAATCAGATGATTGCCAATATTGTGCAAACCCGGGCGGTTGGGGAAGGTCGTTCCACCAATAGGCCTTCCGGCGAGCAACGGTGTAGTATCATTCGCTGCGCTTCCATGGCAACCCGAACAGTGGGGATAGGTGGTCGGACTGCTGTTCAGGTGACATGCCCGGCAGTTGGGTGGCGTACCCCGGGTTACGGGATAGGCACTTCCTGCAACATCGACAGGGTGACAACTTGCGCTTCTGCATCCCGCGCCGTTGACGGCGGTATTGTGCGCCGGTACCGATCCGGGGAACGGGAAGCTATGTACAACGACATCGATTACACCGTTAACATGCTTGGCCGGGTTATTAAACGTCAGTCCGTCTGCATTCAGGTGCGAATGACAGGTAGTACACTGGGCAGCGGTCACACCGGCGTGGGAAGCGGTCAGTGGTGGATAGCCGTGACACTGGGCGCAGAACCCTGAACCGGAAGTGCCTGCAGCCCCCCCTGTTCCGAGCACTGAGGCAACGGGGAATGGCGTTCCCCAGACCGGGGCGGTCCGAACCGGATTATTCTGCGGAATAAACGCGGTATTGCCGCCATGACACCAGGTTGTATCGCAGGACGTTGCATTTGTTGACTGAGACGTGGCCAGAGCGCCAAAAACCAGCGCATTGGGCAAGAGTGCCGCGGCTCGCTGGCGTGACCGGTTCTGGTGATCGGCTGTGCCAAGCCCGAGTCCGGAGTGACATTGATCGCAGCCAGCAGTCAACGTCGCATTTTCCACCACGTTCAACGCGCCATGGCTGGAATGAGAACCGGCACTGTTTGGGTAAGCAGCTGCATTGGGCGGCTTTGAATGACAGGAAATGCAGTTGCTCGGTGAGGTCACCGGGCTGGTCAGATGGCAGTTCTGACATCCAGGCGGCTTTGACCCGGCCGCATTTGCAGCATCCTGATGACACCCCAGACAGAAATCGCTGACCGCACGAGCTTCGTTGCCGTGATTGGTAAACGGCACAGTGTGCGGCAATCCGGGTCCATTGGCATGGCAGCTGATCCCGCTGCGTGATGCGCTGAAACAGCTGACCTTGCTGGTACCGCCTCTCAAATCCAAGCCATGGCACTCGCTGCAGGCACCGGGATTCGCGTGGAAGGCTGATGGATGTGCGCCGCCGGTACCGGCAACTGCCCATCCCGCCGCATGTTTACCCGTGATCGGATCGATGCCGACCGCTTTTCCATTGCCATTGGAGCAGGAAGCCAGCAGAAGTACCGCAGATATCAAAAGAACGGCTCTGAGCGCGTATTTCATGGAATCATCCTCCGTCAGCGATGGCAAGTAAGGCAGCGTTCGTTGTTGGCTCTGCCATGGCAGCGATAACAGCTGGCAGGGTCGAGTTTTCCTTCAATTTTGTGCAGCGTCATGAAATTTCCGCGGTGGGGCATGTCACGATCGGGGCGGTAGCCATATTTGGTGGAGGGTTTCATTTCGACATTGTTGGTGTGGCAATCGTTGCAGAACGAGCTTTTGTGGCAGGTGACACAGAGACGGTCATCGGAAGCGGCGTAGAAGCGATGGTTTTTAACAAAGGCGGATGAGTGGCTGAAGGAGTCATAGGCTTTCATGGTCCCCTTCTGCTGATCTTCGTGACACTCCGAACAGTGTACCTGCTGACCGACTGTCAATGCTTCGGGATGTGAAGCCGGCAGGCTGGGAATGGCCCGCATCTGGGCACAGGCGGCAAGTAAGGCGATCAGCCCCGCCACAATCAGGGCGGTGAGCAGTAGCTGAAAATATCTCATTTCTTTCCTCCTATGCCTTCAAAAGTCATATTATAGGTCAGGCGGACAAGCCCTTTGAAATCGTCGATAAAGTCGGGATTCTTGCCATAGCTCATATCCCCGGACAGGGCCAGGGCCGGTGTGATGCGATACCCCAACGAACCCATGACCTCCCAGGCGCTGCGCTCGTTGTGGATTTTTTCCTTGAAGATGTATCCCAGAACATCCAGAGCGGCAAACCAGGTTTTAGCGTCATGCATGACATAGCCGCGCAGTTCATGATAGGAGGCCGATGGGGTACCTGAGATTGCAAAACCATCGCTGGCCCGCAGGTAATGATAGCCGATACCGCCGCGCACGGTATTGTTCAGAAAGGATAGTTTGGCGCTACCACCGAAACGATCGGCATTTCCGAGTTCGCGGGTATAGTGTTTGTAATCAGCTATGATTTCCAGGTTTTTGGTGACTTCGTAGGAAGCGCTGCCCCCAATGTTTCGTGATTTGTCAGACGGGTTGAGCGCGGCCGCCGAAAACATGGACCAGGCAAACAGATTGCTGCGATCATTGTGCTCATTAAATTCACCGGTCAGTATCAAACCTTTAACCGGTTTGACATTAAGAAGATAACTGTGTTCAGCCACACGCTCGGTTTCCGGGTTGTAACTGCTGTGCCCCATGATCTCGACCATCCTGTGGGGACTGAACCACACATCTCCGCCCACCAGTCGATGATTGCCGTTGGTGTGAGTCAGCAGCGTGGGAGCTTCACTTTCATATACTCCGGAGACTCCCAGTTCCAGCATCCCTCTGTAGCGGTAACTGGCGCGACCGCCGACGATGCCGTCCCCCTTGCCGTCGCTCTTTTCGCCATACAGGTCTTTTGTGTGCACATTTGCTCCGCCAAAAACCGACAGACCGAAACCCAGCGGTAAATCAGTGTGAACACTGGCGCCGTCAACATGCTCGTTGGTGATGCCCTCATGCACAAAAAAACGACCAGCGCGGATATCGGCGTTGGCCTGTTTGAAACGGTACCTCAGGTACCCATAGGTCAGGTTGCCGTCGGCATTATCATTGTTGTAGCTTTTGTCGGCCAGATCGATACGCCCCCAGCCATAGAAATGGGCTGACAGATTACCGTCGGCCAGTTTGTCAATATCCAGCCCCAAAAACTGGGTCGCCGGCATGATGTCCTGTTTTGAGAAGCCGGTGCTATCGCGCTGCTCAAAACGAAAAATGGTGGTGGCATCAACGGAAACATCCGCCGCATACGCAAGGCCGTGCAGAGCCAGGAGGGATAACCCCGAGAGCAGGCAACAGAGGGACTTTTTCATTGGCACGCTCCTGATGAAAAATCAGCTTCAAAACAGTTTTATAAATATACCGTGGCATATTTTTAAAGCAACCATTTTTGTCAATAAAAAACCATGTCATACACATACACATATCCGGCTGAAAAAAATCCAACCAGAAAAATATGTTTCAGCACCAGCATCCTGCGGCGGACCTTCTCCGCATCCGGTCCATACCAGTTATCCACGTAGGTAAAGGTTCTGCCGGCGCCGGTAGCCATAATGGCAACCATCGCCGCGATACTGACCCAGAAAAAACGACGTTCAAGACCGTTAAGCACCGGGGCTATTTCCGGAAGCCCACTGTGGGCGCGATGCAGTGCCACAATCGTGGCCATGACCGCCAGCCAGATCCCTGCTGCAAAATCGTGTACAAAACCGTTCAGGATAACCAGAGGTTTTTTCATATTCATAAGGGGGTCCTTAACAAGAAGGGGTCCGGCGTATCCGGCTTACGGAATTGGCGCCAAGGCTGGGTGGTTGTCCGCAGGGCTCCTTACCGCTCCCTTGACAGCCCTGAGCAGCGCTTTGACCTCTTCCGGCATCTGCGTACCCCCCTCTTTCATGGCCGCCTTCATCTGCCCTGCCAGGTAGGAATGGTTGATAAGGATATCCAGCACCGAGATCATGAACTCCCGCTTCCAGGGTGAGAGCTCATGGAGATGCAGAAACTTGTGCATGAAGAACTTCTGGGACGCTTTGCCCAGTTCTCGCTCCAGCTCTTCCAGGGTCATGTTTTTGGGTTTGACGACCGGTTCCACCAGGTTGTATTTGCGGTAGTCCCTGGTTGCCACGTACGACTCCAGCTCGGGATAGAGTGTTGCGTAGGGCCAGGGGGCGATGGCCAGAAAGAAACCCATGTCCGGATTATAGTGTTTGGCCAGCTCCACAATCCTGGCAATGGATTCGGGGGTGTCGTCGGGCATACCCAAGACAAAGGAGGTCTCCGAGACGATGTCGGCGTTGTTGATGATATCGATGGCGGCCTTGGATTGTTCTACCTTTGTGTTCTTGTTGAAGAGGTCGAGGGTTGCCTGGTCACCCGCTTCAACGCCAACGTAGATGTGCTCCACACCTGCCTCGCGGTAGCGATGCATGATATCCGCGTCGCGCAGAATATCGTCAACCCTGGTCTCCATCAGGAGCTTAACCCCGACCCTGCGTTCAATCATCAGGTCCAGGATGCGCACCCAGCGTTCGCGGTCAAAGGTCGGGATCTCGTCGGAGAGCATCGCCACCTGGACGCCGTAGGCCTGCTTCAAATGTTCCAGTTCGGCGACAAAATTCTCCGGACTGCGGGCACGCCAGGACTGGGCCCAGAAGAGTTGCTGAGAGCAGAAAGAGCATTTTTCCTTGCAGCCGCGCGAGGAGGAAACGATGGCCAGGCGGGCGTTGTTCTTGGCCCGGTAACTGTAAATCGGCCATTCGACCAGATCCCACGCCAGGGGCAGGGCGTCGAGATCATGGATATAGGGGGCTTTGGGGGTGGCGACAACCGCTCCGTTGCGCCAGAAAGCCAGTCCCGGCACCGACGCCGGGTCTCCGCCCGCGTTGAGGCAGTCCAGCAGGGAAACCAGCGTCACCTCACCCTCACCGCGCACAACATAGTCGACGATGTCATGCTCCGCTGTGAGCATTTCTTCATAACAGAAGGTGGCGTGGACGTTACCGTGGATGGTCACAATCTCCGGGTTGATCTTCTTGGCAAGGGCCGTCAGTTTCAGCGCATGGGCCACGGAAGCGGTAAACGAGGTGGTGGCCACCACATCCGGATCAAATGCACGGATGCGGGCCTCTATCTCGGGCCATTTGTGCCAGAGCGACATGGCGTCGTAGTAATCGACTTCATACCCGGCAGCCCGCAATGAACCGGCGATGTAGACAAATCCGACGTTCAGCCAGGTGCCGGCAGATTCCACAACACCTGAATGATACGGGGGAGTGATGAGAGAAATTCGTTTAACGTTCATCGCAATTCAGCCCCTCGAAAACGGTTAGGCTACCTGAAGTATTCGGAATGGATTGAACTGCTGAGCGTGGCCATACCGAACAATGACACCAGCGAGATGATGAAGCAGGCGATAAAGAACCATGCAGCGGCAGAGCCTTTCAGGCGAAAAAATCGCCGCAGGTGCAGGTAGGCACCGAACATCAGACAGGTAATCAGCGACCAGGTTTCGGTGGGATCCCACCCCCAGAAGCGCCCCCAGGATTGATGCGCCCAGATTGAGCCGGCCAGCATGCCGATGGTCCAGAAGATAAAACCGAAACCGGCAAAGCGATAACCATAGACATCGAGCGTCTCCAGCGGAGGCAGTTGCCGCAACCAGCCACTGTCACGCCGCGCTTTCAGCAGGTAGAACAGTGAAAAGGCAAAGGCGATAATCAGGGTGGCAAGTGAAATCTTGTAGAGCCCGATGTGGATGACAAGCCAGATACTGCGGAAGGTGGCCGGCAATGTGCGGATGCCCGGGTTGTAAAACAGGGAGAGACCCAGCATCAGAAAGGTGGCGGGAAAGGCCAGAATGCTGACCGGTCTGATGCGGGGGTAGATCTTGAGGAAGACAAGAAAACAGGCCATGACCATCCAGGAATCGGAGGAGAGCACCTCGTTGGGAGCCATGTAGGGACCGTGGCCCACCTCGACCCACCAGACGGTTATAACCGCGCTGTGCAGCACCAACCCTGCCCCGGCAATCAGGTAACCGGCCCGCTCCCACGGTTCCTTCTTGAAAAGCACACCGGTCACATTGGCAATCGTCGCCAGAATATAGATAACAACAGCGGCCCAGTTTGCCGCTACGTACAGTTCCAGAGACAGCTTCATCACGCGACCCCTTTTTTAAGCTCAGCAGTCATTCCATCCCGCTCTTCCATAAAAAATTCCCTGAATGAAAGCGCCTTCCAGTAGACATGATAACGGCCGTCCGGCTGCCTGATACCGATCAGCTCACGGGGAGGTGTAAGATACTGGAGCAACCCTCCCAGCATGATAATTGCAAAACCGCTGAACACCAGCGGCATGCCGCTGTTCTCCACAAAGATCAGTTTGGACCACCTCGCCACCCCGCTCAGCTGAACCCGGTACTCTCCCAGCGTGCCGGGCCTCTCCTTTGTCAGGGTAGTCCGGGCGATCTCCCTGTTCCCCTGGGTAAGCCGCAGAACAAGTTCCGGATTCGCACTGGACATCGTTTTTTTGTCCGCATCGGCAAAGTATTTTGCGGAGAGCAGATACGGCGACCAGCTCACCCTGAACTCATCACTGTATCCGGCCTTTGTCAGACTGACCGGCTGCTGGGCTGAGATGGTTTCCGTATGAACCACCCCGTTCGTATCGGTAATTGTAACAGAAAAAGCATTTCCGTACTGGGCTGAATGGTATATGCGCATGCCGTGGTAGTTCTGAATCCGGTTTATTGACGCAGACAGTGTCTTGAATTGGCCGGATGCAGTGCCAATGGAAAGATCCGAGAAGACTTCGACCGGTTGCTTTTTGTCGTCAAATCGCACCCTGACCCGGTCAAGCCGAATGACACCCGGCAGTTTCAGTGGAGTTGCAAGCAGCCCCTGCTCTGACACATTCCAGGGTTGGCGGCCGTCGCGCTGTTCGCCCTCCACCAGGATCAATGCACCCTGTCGGTAGGTCAATGCCACGTACAGGGAAACCGTGATCACCAGCGCCAGACCAGTGTGCAGCAGCAGATTGCCGTAATATCCCCAGGGACATCTGCCAAACTTCAACTGTCCGTCACCGCCGGCCGAGAGAAAACGATAATGATGGCAACCGGCAACGCTGCGCAGAAGCTGTTCCGGGATCCCCGCCGCCAGTTCATCCGCCGAGGCAACGCCGGTTGAAACTACTTTTTTCCGGACCACCACCAACTGGTCATACGACGAAACACCCAACGCCAGGGCTGCAAACAGAATGATCGCCGCGAACCAGGGCTGGGCATAGATGCTGTGCAGATGGCAGACATCAACCAGCCCTGCCAGACCGGAATGACCCCGCCGCCAGGCCTCGATGTTCTCCGGCGCCGAATCGATTACCTGGGGAATGATTGTTGAAAGGTACATCAGACCCGCCAGGAGCAGGATCAGACCCAACGAGACCCGACGGGCGGTTATGAACTGTTTCAGTTTGTTCATTTTTCCCCAAGGATAGGTAAGCGCTATGTACTATCTCACTCTCAGCCGTTTCAAACTGATCACTCCCAGGAGTCAAGGGAAGCCACCGCCACCATTTCATCGGCCACCATCATCACATCTGCGCAAACAGTCAATGAAACCTTGTAGAAAAAAGGCCGGACAGAACGCCCAGCCTTGATTCATTTCATCAGTCTGCAGACCGTGTAATCTCTACCATGTCTTTGTACCGCCTCCCGTGCAGCCGGTCCCAATCGTGGTGTGGTTGCAGCTGACGGCGGGAGAGGTGCCCTTTGTTCCGCCTGTCAGGGTAATGCCGGCGGCAAAGCCCGGACCGACGACATTCGGTTTGCCATCCCGTACCGGTCCGGCTGTGGAGCCACGTCCATGGTTTACTCCTGAACCGGTACCTCCGGCAGTACCAAGTCCGGAATGGCACCTGGTGCAGGCAGCGCTGGTATGCTCGGAAGCACTTGATGAGTGTCGGCCAGCCTTGTCAGGGAAGGCAGTGCCATTGGGTCTGCCAATCGCAGCTCCGGATCCGGTACTCAGACCGTGACAGGAGCTGCAATTTGCTCCTGCTGTTGTACCGGTATGCAACGGCGCTGCCTTCTTGTGACAGCTCATGCAGTCGGGAGGATTACCGGCCACCGCTGCCGGATATACGCTTGCCGACGTTCCCATGGCATGGCATCCGAGACAGGCGGTGTTGCCGCCCGCAGCCACAACCGCGGCATTATGTGTGTCGTAGGGTACCGCATGGCCGCCGGATACCTGCAGCGTGCCATCGATGTGCTGGGCCTTGTTGACAAAGATGTTGGCGTAGGTAGTGCCTGCGGTATTGATGTTCGCATGGCAGTTGCAGGACGAGCCGATCGCCACGGTGCCATTGCCGAAGGTCGCCGGTACCGCCGTGGTCAGGGCCGGATGACCCGAGGCCGTTGCCGGCGGGAAGCCGTGACAGGTTTTGCAGGCGGTCCCTCCTGCCCCGATGGTGGCCGGCAGATAGGTGGAGCTGTTCCAGGTTGGCGCGCGGTTGGTACCGGTGGTATCACCACCCGGCATGCTGGCGCCATGGCAATAGACGTTGGCGCAGACGCCGGTGGCAGCGGTATAGGTCGGTGTCAGTGTACCCCCCTTGGTCGCCAGGGTACTCCAGGTAAAGTTGGTGACTCCGTTCATGTGGCTGGCTGCCGTCAGCGTTACCGTGCCATGGCAATCGGCGCAGGTGAAGGCGGCCGACAGACTGTCAGTGCTCGTCATGTGCGATGTGTGGGCGCCGACCTTGGCATCGGTAGTGAGGGTCACCTTGGGTATTGCCGTTGAGTAGAACGGTGCAGCGGCGGTTACATCCGTCGCCAGATTCCCTGAGTGGCAGGTAGCGCATTGCGTGGATGAATAGGGGAAGCCGTTCACCAGAGCGCCGATACGGGCGCCCCAGGCAGGTGCACCCTGACCATGGCAGTTGGTGGCGGAACAGGTTTTCGTTGCGGTTGTCCAGAGCGGGGCCGCCCCCTGGCCGGTAAAGGCCACCTTGACCGATGCGGCGGTTGCTGCCACGCGGTTGCTGGAGCCATGGGTGGCGGTTCCGTTGCCGCCGCCGGTATGGCAGGTGGCGCAGGTAGTGCCGGTAATTGCCATGTGGGCCGTGTGGTTACCACTGATATTGGGGAATACGTTACTGCTCGGTTTTCCATCGGTTGCGCTGGCTCCGTGACAGTCCCAGCAGGAGGAAGTGCCGGAGGGGGCACGCAGACCGTTGATATGGCAAGCGGTGCAGTTGGGTGCCGTACCGGAAGCAACCGGGTAGGTTCCACCCGCCGCATTGGTGTGGCAGGCGGTGCAGCTGGACCAGGGTGTAACTCCGGCTGCACTCAGATGCAGGGAGCCGCCATAGGGGAAGGCGTGGCCGCTTGACGGCGTTTCCAAGATCCCATTGATATGCAGGGCCGGATTAACGAACATGTTTGCGTAGCTGTTGCCGGCGGTGTTGATATTGGAATGGCAGCTGCAGGTGGTTCCGATAGTGGCCGTTGCCGGGAAACCTGCCGGAATGGTCACCGCCGGATGTCCGGCAGCGGTGGTCGGCGGGAAGCCGTGACAGACGCCACAGGCCGCAGCACTGATTGTCGCAGGCAGGTAGTTGGGATCCTTCCAGATCGGCGATTTGTTGCTGCCGCTGGCATCGCCGCCCGGCATGGAATTTCCGTGGCAGTAGGTGGCGGTACACTGGCCGGTAGAAGCGTTGTAGGCGGGGGTCAGTGCACCTGTCCTGGTTGCCAGGGCGCTCCAGGCCAGGGTAGTGGCGCCGTCCATATGGGTCGCGCCGTTAAGTGTCACGCTACCATGGCAATCCGCACAGGCGGTGCTGGCAGAAATGCCCAGCGTCTGCGAGGTCATGTGATTGGTATGGGCTCCGACCTTGGCATCGGTGTTGAGAGTAACCTTGGTCGGGTAGGCGGTACTGTAGAACGGCGCGGCCTGGGTTATGGCCCCGGCTATGGTGCTGGCGTGGCATTTGGCGCACTGGTCGGTGGTTGAGTAGAGTGTGCCGCCCCAGGTGACGACTGCCGCGGAACCATGGCAGGTCGAAGCGGAACAGGTTCCAAAACCGTTGGCAGGCGGATGTGTAGCGCCGCTGCCCTGGGAGTAAGTGAAGCCGGCTGCGCCCAGCTCAATCAGCCCGTTGACATGCGTCGTCGTTGTAACGGTCGATTTCGTATAACCAAGATGGCACTTCACGCAATCAAAGTTGGCGCCGGTTGAAAGGGTATGGATTCTGTGGCTGCCGGTTCCGGTCGCGTCGGTGGCTTCATCCACATGGCACCCGGCACAGGTCAGGGTTGCGCTTCCCCAGGCTACGGACTTGTAGGTTATGCCGGTGGCGGTTCCCGTGGCGGACTGGCCGGAGCTGTGACAGTAGATTATAGTGCAGGAACCAAATACCTGGGAAGCGCTCTTGCTGGGCAGGTAGTTGGCGCCGGTGCCTGAGTAGGTTGCACTCGCCTCAAGGGTATTAGACGGATTACGCAGATAGCCTGATACCTTTAATGCGCGCCCGGCGCTGGTGGCATGGCTGAAGGTGGTGTAGTTGGGATGACACTTCTGGCAGTTGGCTGTGCCCGGATAGTAGACGTCGTGGCGTGCGTGGCTGCCGGCAAGTCCGCCAACGGCCGTACCTGCGGTTCCGGATGGAGGAGCTCCGTGACAGGCATTACAATCCGTGGCGGGGTTGTAGGCGGCCCCGCCCCAGGCCGGGGTCTTTTTCTCGAAATGGCAGCTAACGTTGGAACAGGTGGCGTTGGTCAGGTTAGGGACGGAGGTCATATTGAAGAAGACACCCTTGTCGTATTTGGCCCGCAGGGTGGCGGAGGAATACCCCTTCAGGCTGTTGGCCATGACGATGACATCATTCTGGTGACCGAAGCCCGTGGCTGAAACCGCTGTGTGACAAACGTTGCAATCGGTGGCAACCGCTGCCGTGGGGAGATGGCTGCGGTGATTACCGGAGAAGGCGCTGGACTGGGAGCCGAAGTGGGGGTTAGCCTTTCGGACACCATCCCGCGGCGGCATGCCGTGACAGTAGCTGCAGGAGTTGAGAACACTGGCCTGGGACGCCGCGGCAAAGAAAAGCAATGCCACCAGGGCGAAAGCCATTGCCGTCATCTGCAAATACACCACCCTGATCTCCTGATTATTCGCCATAATCAGCTCCTTCTCCCTGACTGCTCATTGACTGATCGCAATAACTTCCGGATTGCGGCGGGGGCACTGCCCCCGCCGCAATCTGATTAATGGGCCGGATCCCACTTGGGCGTAGCGCCGTAATGACAACTACTGTTCGAACAGGTTCCGGTCAGATGTGATGTGGCATTCAGGCGGTTAGAGCTATACCTGGTCTGTTTGGCTGCTTCAAACCGGTAGCGCTGGTTTACTTTTACCTTAATGTTCTGGCTCGGAGTAAAGGCAATCGGACTCATCTGGTGATCAGCCGCGTCATGGCACTTGGAGCAGTTGCTGAAGCCTTCGGAAGCCTTGGCCAGCTTGCTGACATGGCTCTGTATAGAATGGGCTCCACCACCACCCTGATAGTCTTCCACCCTGGCGCTGGACCAGTTGTTATGGACTCCGACAATACCAACGCTGACCGGCGGATAGCCGTGGCAGGCGTCGCAGGCGCCACTGGCGATTACCTCCAAGGTACCATTTATATGCTGGGTTTTGTCGATAAAAATGTTTGCATAACTGTTGCCGGCAGTATTGATATTACTGTGGCAGCTACAGGTGGTTCCGATCGATGCGGTGGTCGGGAATCCTGCCGGAATAGTAACCGCCGGATGCCCCGATGCGGCGGATGGCGGGAAACCGTGGCAGGTGCCGCAACCGGCAGCGGTAATGGTCGCCGGCAGGAAGGCGACATTCCAGGTCGGCGCCCGGTTGGTGCCGGAGGTGTCGCCGCCAGGCATGCTGGCGCCATGGCAGTAGACACTTGAACACACACCGGTCGCAGCAGTGTAGGTCGGGGTCAGGGCGCCGTTTCTGGTTGCCAGCGCACTCCAGCTAAAGTTCGTTGTGCCGTTCATGTGGGTCACGGCCGACAGCAAGACACTGCCGTGGCAATCGGAACAGTTGATGGCCGCGGACAGGCTGTCGGTGCTGGTGAGGTGCGAGGTATGGGCGCCGACCTTGGGATCGGTGTTGGCGGTGACTTTGGCCGGATAAGAGGTGCTGTAGAATGGGTTTGCGGCGGTAACGGCGCCGGCCGTGGTGCTGCTGTGGCATTTGGCGCACTGGTCGGTGGTTGAGTAGAGCGTGCCGCCCCAGGTCACGGTGGCATTGCCATGGCAGATGCTGGCCGAGCAGGTGCCGTACCCATTTCCTGCGGAGTGTGCCGCGCCACTTCCCTGGGAATAGGTGAATCCGGCGGCGCCCAGTTCGATCAGGCCGTTGACATGTGTTGCCGGGGTAACTGTGGTTTTGGTGTAGCCTGCATGACATTTGGAGCAGTCGAAATTGGCGCCGGCTGAAAGGGTATGGACCCTGTGGTTGCCGGTGCCGGTCGCGTCGGTGGCTTCATCCACATGACACCCGGCGCAGGTTAGGGCAGCGCTGCCCCAGGCCACGGCCTTGTAGGTTATGCCGGTGGCGGTTCCCGTGGCGGACTGGCCGGAGCTGTGACAATAGCTGGTAGCGCAGGAGCCGAATACCTGGGCGCCACTCTTGCTGGGCAGGTAGTTGGCGCCGGTCCCGGAGTAGGTTGCACTCGCCTCAAGGGTATTGGACGGATTACGCAGATAGCCTGATACCTTTAATGCACGCCCGGCGCTGGTAGCATGGCTGAAGGTGGCGTAGTTGGGATGACACTTCTGGCAGTTGGCTGTGCCAGGATAGTAGACGTCGTGGCGTGCGTGGCTGCCGGCAAGTCCGCCAACGGCCGTACCTGCGGTTCCGGATGGAGGAGCTCCGTGACAGGCATTACAATCCGTGGCGGGGTTGTAGGCGGCCCCGCCCCAGGCCGGGGTCTTTTTCTCGAAATGGCAGCTAACGTTGGAACAGGTGGCGTTGGTCAGGTTAGGGACGGAGGTCATATTGAAGAAGACACCCTTGTCGTATTTGGCCCGCAGGGTGGCGGAGGAATACCCCTTCAGGCTGTTGGCCATGACGATGACATCATTCTGGTGACCGAAGCCCGTGGCTGAAACCGCTGTGTGACAAACGTTGCAATCGGTGGCAACCGCTGCCGTGGGGAGATGGCTGCGGTGATTACCAAAGAAGGCGCTGGACTGGGAGCCGAAGTGGGGGTTGCCCTTGCGGACACCGTCATTTGGCGGCATGCCGTGGCAGTAGGTGCAGGAGTTGAGAACACTGGCGGCCTGGGCCGCTACGCTGGAGAATGCCAGCAGCATCAACAGAGCCATAACGACTGCCACAAACACATTTTTCTTGCCTGCGCGGTATCTTCTCATACTGGATCTCCTCATATCCGTTTACGACAATAGCGCTGCACCATCCGGTCGAGCCCAGAGCTCCGATGCCGGTCAGCTAATGATTCGGATCCCACTTGGGAGTTGCTCCGTAGTGACAACTGATGTTTGTGCAGCCACCGGTCAGGTGCGCGTTTCCATCCAGGCGATTGGAGGTGTATCTGGCCTGCCTGGCCGCTTCAAACCTGAATAACTGGTTGATGCTGACCCTGATGTTCTGGCTGGGGTTGAACGCAACCGGACTCATGCGGTGGTCGGCCGCAGAATGGCACTTGGAACAGTTACTGAATCCTTCGGATGGCTTGGCCAGCTTGCTGATATGGCTCTGGATGGCATGGGCTCCACCGCCGCCCGGATAATTTTCCGTTCTGGCGCTGGACCAGTTGCCGTGGACTCCGACAAAACCGACGGAGGCCGGCGGGTAGCCGTGGCAGGAATCGCAGGCACCACCGCCAGCGATAACATCGATGGTTCCATTCATGTGAAGCGAGGGATTGTTGAAGGTGAGGTTATCGGAATTGAGGTGCGTATGGCACCCACTGCACCCGGAGGTGGCGTGCCCGTTCTGGGGCGGGTAGCCATGGCACTGTGCGCAAGCACCGGAACCGGGATTGGTGCCGCCGGCAATGCCGTTGCCAAGCACTGAATTTCCCGTTGGGAAGGGAATATTCCAGGCAGGAGCCGGACGGGGCGGATTGCTGGGAGGAAGGGTTGCGCCGTGACAATAGCTGGCACTGCAGCTGCCGTAACCCTTGCCGGGTGCAAAAGCGCTTCCCTTGGTATAGGTTGTGCCGGCAGCAGCACCACTGAAAGCCAGATTGATCAACCCATCGGCGTGGCTGGCGGTGTCGTGTCCCATGCCGCTGTGACAGGTTGCACAGGCAAGGCCTGCAGTCTGGGCGTGTCTGACGTGACTTCCCGTCGCCGTGGTATCAGTGCCCATATCCTTATGGCAGCTGCCGCAGGTCAGCGCTGCGCCGCCCCAGGTCGGCTGTCCAAAGACAGTGGGTGTTCCCACGCCTGCGCTCCCCTGGACATTGCTGTGGCAATAGATATTCGAGCACTGACCAAATGTTGCACTTGGCGCAAGGACTCCACTCGAACCGCTCTGGGAGAAGGCACCGGTGGGAGTTTTATACTGTGCAGTCGCACCCAGGGCCGCCATGTTCCAGCTGACTGTGCCATTGACATGGGTAGTATCCGTAACCGCACCATGGCACATGGAGCAGGAAAGCCCCAGTCGGCCGGCAACTCCGCCGCCCGCGTGGCGAAGATGTCCCGCGGTGGTAGGCGGAGCGGCTAATGTAGCGCCATGGCAGGAACCGCACAGCGCCTGGCCTGTTCCGACCCAGGACGGTGCCACTATGCTGCCGCCGGTCAGGGTGGCGCCATGGCAATACACGGCCGAACAGGTCTGGTTCGCGCCGGCTGCGCTTGCCGCACCGGCCATGGTGTAAGGGGCGTTCAAGGTGTTTGTGGTATTGAACACGCCGGTAGTCACGGAGCCGGTAAAACCGGGCACATTAGTGGCGTTAATGGCAAAGCCCATGTCCACACTGTTACTCGGCATTGCTTTGGTGGTGTAACCGTTATGACAGGCGTTGCAGGACATGCCCCGGGTTTTCACGTGCGTCCAGTGGGCCCCGGGTCCGGGTGATGCATTGATTGCCGGAGCGGCCAGTCCGTTGGGACCGCCAGGCGTCGCGATGGTTGGCGGGTTGCCATGGCACCTGACGCAGCTGCCTGAGAAGGAACCATTGATGCTGTTGTGGAAATGGCAGCTGTTGCAAACCTTCGGATCTTCACTGGCATGCTCGGGTGGCGCGTTGCCGGTACCGGGCGCCGGCACATCATGGCACCCCTGACAGACACCGGTGCCCTGGGCATTTTTATACTCTCTGCGGCTGCCGGTATAGCGGAAAAAGATGCTGCGGGGAAAGCCGGCTTTTGTCGTAATATTTCTCCGGATCAGGGACACATTTGTTCCCTTGCTTCCGGTCGGGTCATTCGGGTCATACTCCACATGGGCGCCGTGGCAATCACTGCACTGGATGTCCTGACCAATCAGGTTATGACTCTTTTTGCCGGCGTGGCAGTTGGAACAGAGATTCAACTGATCCGGCTGTCCGCTGGCGACCGCTACGCCCCGCCTGCTGGTACGCAGCAGAAAACCATCACCGCTGCTCAGATTGGCAAAATTGGCCCTGCCGTCAATGGTACTGCTGCGCGAATCGGTGAAATGAACCCCATGACAGGTAGAACAGACAAGATTACCGCCCGTAGCCACCAGGCGGCTGTTAAGATCCGAAGTGGAGTTGGCGGGGTTTGAATTCAGCGGTGGCTTGTTAAACGAACCTGCGACACTGTTGTAGTTGACGTTGACAGGATGGCTGCCCTTAAGATGTGATGTTACGTTACGTGAACGATGGCAATCCAGGCAGAGTTGGTCCTGGTCATTGGGTACTCGGAGAAACTTGCCGTTGGTATTGAAGTGCGGAGTATGGCAGCGAACACAGGCCAGTGCGTTTCCGCTACGTGCCCGCAGGGAGCTCGACGTCATGGCGGCCTGGAGCGGCAGCTGGGCGCCGGCCGCCGGCACAACATCGGACCCTTCCCAGCGATGGGAGGTTTGGTAGAGCCGTTTCAATCCGGTGCTGGAGTGGTTTTTAAAAGGATCGGCCTGGTCCGCAAGGGTCAGTGGATTTATTCCCGCTTGAGGATCACCAGGTCGATGGCAGGTCTGGCAGACATTATTGTAACCTGTGCTACCCAAGGTAAGTTGTCCCGTATGACAGTTCACACAGGTAAAACCCGTAGCCGGGTTGTAGTGCGGGGCATCGACCGCACCTGCGTTGAGCGGTACGATCAGGAGAAAGAGCGCCAAAGTAACGGTCACTGCCACCAATTGCTTCATAACTGGCTCCTGATCTTCAACACTAGACCCGATTTCCGCGGCCCATGCCCGCAAATCCACCCCTTGAAATGTTGCACGCTATTTTATCACCATACTATCCACAATCAATCCTCCACTCGAAACAACCAGCGTCCCGTCGAGCGTGGTGGTTCCGCCGCGGTTTCCATAGGCCGGATCAAAGCCCCCCTGCAGGGTGAAGACAACTCCGTTGTTGAGCGTCAGGTTTTCAACAAAGGTGACTGACTGGGCTTCGAGTATACCACCCATTCCCACCGCCGCATAGGCGGTGGTGAGCGAACCAAATGGAGCGCCGTTGACCCTGGCCAAGGGGATCAGGTCGAAAATGGCTTGAACCGAGTGGTTTGCCGCCATGTTGATGACACAGCTCCCTGTTCCGCTGCAATCGCCTGACCATCCGCTGAAAGCTGAACCGGCAGCGGATGTGGGCATCAGGCTGATGATGCTGCCCTGGGAAAAGCCCGCGCTGCAGCTGCCTCCTGAGCAGGCAATACCCACCGGGTTACTGGTAACCGTGCCGCTACCACTGAGCGTGACACTGAGTGCGTACATAACCGGAGCCCCCTGCAGTGCCGCCGAACAGCTTGCAACTGTCCCGCCGGCAGCGCCGACGCAGCTCCAGTTCCAGGGGCCAGTACCGCTGAAATTCGTCGCGCTGCCGCTGCTGCAGAGTGCGGTTGCGGGTGCGGCGCCAAAGGTTCCCCTATTGGCCGGGCCGCAGTATCCGCCGGTCATGTCAATACCGTATAGTGCCAGACTGCCGTTGCCGTTGGACACAACCAGACGGTTATTACTGGAGTCGAAGCGGTCGTAGAGCACATCGGACGGCACTACAAGTTTGCCGCTGGCCAGACCGTAACCGCCGATGTAGCTGAGGAACGCGCCACTGGCAGCGTCGATGGCCTGCACCGTTCCCTGGAATGCGTCGACCACATACAGGCGACTGAGGGAACTGTTGTCCTTGGTATATTCAAAGGCAATCGACTGCGGAGAGGTAAAATAAAGTGGACCGGAACCAAAGGAACCGATGGTTTTCTGATACACGCCGGTTGGCGAAAAGAACTGCACACGACCGTTGAGGGTATCCACCACCGCCAGTTGATTGGCAATCTTTTCGTAACTGATACCGGTCGGTTGCAGGAACTGTCCGGCCAGCTGGCCGGTGGTCCCGAAGCTGTTGACCGGTTTGCCCGCAGCCGCCGTTCCGGTACTGAGCGGGGCATAGGCTGAGGAAAAAACCTGCACACAGTTGTCGATACTATCGGTTACATAAACGGAACCTGCGGTATCAACCGCTATTCCGTTAGCCTTTTGAAAGACGCCGAAGCTCGATTTCAGGACACCGCTTGTCTTGTCAAGCACGGCCACCGACGAGCCCTGGCTGACCAGCAGATCGCCGTTTTGGGCAATAGCGATTCCTGAAATATTCTTTATGGTACTGATCGTCTGTTGCAGCACACCGGAACTGTTATACCTGAGAATGCCGCCACCGCGCGGGTCGGTCACATACATGTCGCCAGCCTGATTAGTGGCAAGCCTGACCGGCGTTCTGGCCCCTTCCGTCAGAGCCGAGAGGGGCGTGGCCACCGGGGCAATGGCGCAGAAGGCACAGTCACTCAGCACATTCTGACCGAGAAGGACAACCATGGTAAGGAATATAACGCGCATTAGTCCACTGCAAAAAGCCATGCTGAAGTGTCTCCAGGCGGATAACTGGTTGCCGAGGCTTTTTTTTATGCGCTGATCCTTACCCAAAGTTGGCATTGTCATGTTTTGCTTGTACCCCCATATTCCCGTTACGGTACCCATTTCTGTATCACCGGCATCATCCGGCTTGGTGTTGTCCGACAAAAAACCGGACTGACGAATATCAACAGGTGAATTTTCGGCAACCCGGCTGTCTTCATGAGACCCTGTAGGCTTTCCGCCCCATCCTCGCGAATGGTTGAGTAGTATCGGTTTCATATCGAAAATGAAAATGTCGTGCATGCCATTCTCGACTAAAACAGTGTATCTCAAATGTGATACGGATCACAAAAACGTCGATTATTTATCCTTGGAAGCAATATTCATTTAAAAAAAGACCGCTGTGTAACCACCTATAAAACAACAAAAAACCGGGGTATCGAGTGTCATCTGACATTCAATACCCCGGTCATCCCCGAGCAATACTCCAGTTTTAAAAACTCACCCCTGAAGGGGTCATCCCTCGTCAATCACACAAATTCAATCAAGATTATGCAACAACATTTACCCAACAAGGATCACAAACTCTCATTCAGCCGCTTCTGCCGACTGCTCAGACGATTAAGCGCATGGACAAAAGCCTTGGCGGACGCCTCTACGATATCGGTGGAAGAGCCCTTGCCAACCACGATGTGCTTGCCGTCGGAGACACGCATGGTGACCTCACCAAGGGCATCGGTACCACCGGTAATCGAACCGACATGGAAATGCTCCAGCTTGGCTTTGGTCTTGGTCAGCTTTCTGATCGCCCTGAGGGTGGCGTCAACCGGACCGTCGCCCAGTTCGGCGGCGCGACTCACCTGGCCGTCGATCTCCATCTTGACTGTGGCGGTGGCAACGGACAGGGAACCACAGGAGACATTCAGCAGCACCAGCTTGAATTTCTCCTCTTCACGCGACTCGTCAGCCACCAGCGCATCCAGATCCTCGTCAAAGACCTCTTTCTTCAGATCGGCCAGCGCCTTGAAACGGCCGAAGGCGCGATTCATCATCTCGTCGTCCAGTTCGTGCCCCAGTTCCTCAAGCCGTTTCTTGAAGGCATGGCGGCCGGAATGCTTGCCCAGCACCAGAGTGCCGGCGGTTAAGCCGACCGACTCGGGGGTCATGATCTCGTAGGTGGAACTCTCCATCATCATGCCGTGCTGGTGGATACCTGATTCGTGGGCAAAGGCGTTGGCGCCGACCACGGCCTTGTTGGGCTGCACCATGATACCGGTAATGGTGCTCAGCAGACGGCTGGAAGGCATCAGCTGCTCGGTTGCCACATTGGTATAGTAGGGGAGGATATCGTGACGGGTGCGCAGCACCATGACAAACTCCTCCAGCGAGCAATTGCCGGCCCGCTCGCCAATACCGTTAATGGTGCATTCCACCTGACCGGCGCCGGCCTGCACCGCGAAGATGGAGTTGGCAACCGACAACCCCAGATCATTGTGGCAATGCACCGAGATGACCGCCCGATCGATGTTGCTGACGTTATCCTTCAGGTATTTGATAATGTTGAAGAACTCGAAGGGGGTGGTATAGCCGACCGTATCCGGGATATTGATCGTGGTGGCGCCGGCGTTGATGGCAGCTTCGACCATCTCACCCAGAAACGGTAGACGGGTGCGGACCGCATCCTCGCAGGAGAACTCCACATTGGGTGTGTAGCGGCAGGCGTGTTTGACCGCCTTGACCGCCGCCGCCAGAACCTTGGCCGGCTCCATCTGCAGCTTGTACTTCATGTGGATATCGGAGGTGGCGATAAAGGTATGGATTCGCGCCCGCTCACCGGCATACTGCAACGCCTCCCAGGCCCGGTCAATATCCTTTTCGCTGGCACGGCAGAGTCCGGCAATCTGGGGAGTCTTCAAGGCCTGCGCGATCCGTTTGACCGCCTCGAAATCTCCCTCCGAAGCGATGGGGAAACCGGCCTCGATCACATCCACGTTCAGCCTTTCCAGCTGTTTGGCCACACGCAGCTTTTCCTCGATGTTCATGCTGTTGCCCGGCGATTGTTCGCCATCCCGCAGCGTGGTGTCAAAAATCCTGATCAAGCGGCGCTCGTCAGCGGTGTTTGTTTGATTCGCCATTTCCAGCACTCCTTTTGTGCACAGTATCCCTGAAAAATAAAAAGCCCCCACCCCACAAAAGGGGCGAAGGCTTGTGTGCTCGTTCGCGGTACCACCCTAATTCGCCTGACGGAAAACAGTCGTCAGACCTCAAAGCACCCTTGACGCGGGAGAACGGCTCCGGCTAGCAGCTGCGCTGTTCACCGGAACGGCTCGGAGGCGAGTTCATCATACATGCTTACCGGTTCGCACCACCCACCGGCTCTCTGGAAAGCCTGCCACGACTACTACTCCTCGTCATTGCCTCTCTGTATGTTGAACGATCATAAAAAAAACAGCCGGACAAAGTCAAGCTGTTTATTTTCGGGGGTAAATGCTTTGCGGAGACGGAACTTGGCATTAGAATACAGACAGCGGCCATGCTATAAACAATGCGCAGGAACCACAGGGGAGAGCAGCCATGGGACATCTCGCAGGGAAAGACGTTTTCCGCAAGCTGGGCAAAAAGCTCGATGGGCTGGAGATACGGGTTCCCTGGAACGACAAGCTGTACGCCGTGCTGAAAGAATTGTACTCCCCGGATGAGGCTGCCGTGGTTGTCAAAATGCCCTATGGCCTCTCCACGCTCCGCCAGATGGAGTTGGCCACCGGGTATGAGCCGGACGCTTTGCGGCATCTGCTGGAGCGCATGACCGCAAAAGGACTGGTGATGGACCTCTGGATCCAGGGGGAATACCGCTATACCCCCTCACCCATGATCGTGGGTATCTTCGAGTTCACCATGATGCGGGTGGGACCTGATCTGAACACCAGGGAATGGGCCAGGTTGCTGCACGACTACATGGACGATACGTTTTACGCGGCGAACTGGGAGTCGGGCTCGCGGTTTTCACTGTTTCGGGCTCTGCCATACGAGGAAGCGGTTCAGCAGGCGGAGTATGCCGAAATCCTCGATTACGAGAAAGCGTCGGCACTGGTGGCGCAGGCTGACAGATTCTCCATCGGAATCTGCAGCTGCCGTCACGAGAAGCTGCATCTCGGAGAAAAGGGCTGTGACATTCCCCTGGAATCCTGTACCCAGTTCGGCTTTGCTGCTGAGATGATGATCAGGAACAAGCTGGCGCGGGAGGTCAGCAGAGGTGAGATGGAAGATCACTTTGCCCGCTCTCGGGATCTGGGGCTTGTACTGACAGCAGATAACGTCCAAAAAAATATGCGTTTTGTCTGCCACTGCTGTTCCTGCTGCTGTTATCTCCTGCAGGGCATCAGCAGACATGGCTTTACGAACATCATCGTTACCTCCGGCTTCATTGCCGGTATCACCGATGAAACCTGTACCGGTTGCGGCAGATGCGAGCAAGCCTGTCCGATCAGCGCCATCAGCATGGTCACCGTTGAAAAGCCTGGGAAGAAGCGGAAGCGGGATGCGGTGATCGAAACGACCATTTGCCTTGGCTGCGGCGTATGCGCACTGAAATGCCCCACGGGAGCCTGCAAACTGACCAAACGGGAGCAGCGGGTGATCCCCCCCGAAACCACCTTTGAACGGATCATGCTGCACAGCCTGGAAAAGGGCACCCTGCAGAACCTGCTTTTCGACGACCCCGGCAGGATCGACCAGACCTTTCTGCGGGTCTTTGTAGGAGCCTTCCTGAATCTTCCTCCGGTGAAGAGGGCACTCCTGAGTGACGGGCTGCGATCAGCCTTCCTGAGCGTTTTGAAGGGGGGGGTCAGACGACAGGGAAAGGGGTGGGCGCTGGAGCTGTGAATTCGTGTCCATAAAAAGTTTGTTGTCTCGCACATGAAAAGGTTCTATGCTTTTGCGGTCAATCAAATCCATCAGGCAGACCTGATCTGCCCACGAGGTCAACGCACATGTCACGAACAAGTACAAAGATCCTGCTTGCGCTTCTCATCTGCACCCTGCCGTCCCTGGGAGTGGCCGCGGAGAGCGCTCCCGCTGCAGCGGAAACAAAAACAACGGCTCCGGTCCAGGTAACCGCCCCCGCACCCACGACCCCGGTCGTTCCCCCGGCGACTTCACCAGTTACGCTCCCTGCGGTTCCGTCACTGACTCCGGCTGCCGTAAAACCGGCTGCGACATCAGTGCCTGGGTTAACCCTGCTTCCAAAGACCGCCGAAGCGCCCAAGCCGCAGCAACTGAAACTCGGTTATGTTGACATCGCCCGCGTCAGCGCGGAAAGCAGTCTGGGCAAGGCCTCCGCTGCCCAGGCCAAGCAGAAGCAGGAAAAGTTCCAGACGCAGATTCAGGCCAAACGGAAGCAGCTCGACAAACAGAAAGCGGCTCTGGAAGCCCAATTCCCGACCCTGAACCCCACGCAGCGGGATGCCAAGGCCAAGGAATTCCAGAAAAAGGTGGAGAGTTTTCAAAAATTCGGTATGGGCGCTGAAAAAGAGCTGCAGACCTTGCAGGAGGGTCTCGGCAAATCCTTCTCCGAAGCCATCGAGCAGGCCGCAATGGAGTATGGCAAAGCCAACGGTTTGGCCCTGGTGGTGGTCAAGCGGGAGATGCTGTATGTGTCAAGCGAGGTTGATGCCCAGGATGTCAGCGAAGGAATCATCAAGCTGATGAATGAGAAGTGGAAAAAGAAATAGCTGCTGCCAGAACAAGGAACAGTCTGCCCCTACCCAATGGAGGATTACAGAAGATGAAGCATGTACTGAAACTGCTCCTCTGCGCCGCGCTGACAACACTGTTTGCCCTGCCGGCATTCGCCGCAAAGCCGGGCAAAACGGTCACATCCGCCACCGGTCTTAAATACGTCGACCAGGTAATCGGCAATGGCGCCTCACCCGTGGCCGGCAAAAAGGTCAAAGTCCACTACACCGGCACCTTGGAAAACGGGAAGAAATTTGACAGTTCCGTGGACCGCAACGAGCCCTTCGAGTTTGTGATCGGCACGGGACAGGTCATAGCGGGCTGGGACGAAGGGGTCATGACCATGAAGGTAGGCGGAAAACGGAAATTGATTATTCCGCCGCACCTGGGCTACGGCGCCAGGGGCGCCGGTGGGGTGATCCCTCCCAACGCCACCCTGCTCTTTGACGTGGAACTGCTCGAAGCTGACCACTGACACAACGCAGAAACTACCGACCCATCAAGAAAAGCCCGCTCCATGCGGGCTTTTCTTGTATCGCAGATCCGATCATCGTCCGCCGCAGGCCAGGCGAACCGCGCCTGCCAGTTGACTCAGATCCTCTTCCGAAGTCAGCCATGAGCACATGAATCTGGCGCCACCGCTGCCGATAAATGAATAGAAACGCCAACCCGCCTGCCGCAGGGCCGCGGCAGCCACTTCAGACATCTCCACAAAGACCGAATTGGCCTGGCAGGGATGCATGATCCGTATGCCGTCGATCTGCGACAAATCCCGCTCCAACTGCCGGGCACGTGCATTGGCCAACCGGGCATTCCGCAACCAGGCCCCGCTCTCCAGCATGCCGATCCAGGGCGCTGACATGAATCGCATCTTGGATGCCAGCTGACCGGCCTGCTTGCAGCGGTACTCGAACTCGTCGGCAAGCTCACGATTGAAGAACAGCACCGCCTCTCCCACAGCCATGCCGTTCTTGGCGCCCCCCAGACAGAGCACGTCCACGCCTGCCTTCCAGCTGATCTCGGCCGGAGTCACGTCCAGAGATGCCACGGCATTGACGAAACGGGCTCCGTCCATATGAACCCTCAGGCCATAACGATGCGCCAGGCCGCTGGCAGCCGTGATCTCCTCCGGCGAGTAGACCGTCCCCAGTTCGGTGGCCTGGCTCAAGCTCAACACGCGCGGCTTGGGATAATGAATATCCGCCCTGCGGGTTATGGCCTGCTCCACTTCAACCAGATCGAGCTTACCCAGTATGCCCGGCACGTGCAGAATCTTGGTGCCGTTGGAGAAAAACTCCGGGGCTCCGCATTCATCGGTTTCAATATGGGCCATATCGCCGCAAATAACGCTGTGGTACGAGCGGCACAGGGAGGCCAGCGCCAGCGAGTTGGCGGCTGTGCCATTGAAAACGAAGAAAATCTGGCAGTCGCTTTCAAAGAGTTCACGGATACAGTGGCAGGCGCGCTCGGTCCAGTGATCATCTCCATAGGAGGGGACAAAGCCCTGATTAGCCTCCTGCATGGCCTGCATCGCCTCGGGGCAGATGCCGGCATAATTGTCGCTGGCGAACTGGTTGAAAACCGCCGCCCCCTCCAGTGGTTGTGATTCGGTAGGTGTCATGGTTTCTCCGTTGGCTGTGGTTCGGGACACTCTCTCTGCTCGTCCGGCGTAGAGACTGCCATCACACAAGCATCCAGTAGCGCCGCACATTTAAAGCACATTTTACGACAAGGACTTGATCAAAGGAGCATAAACGCCTAAGATGCATCCTTGCCTTACTGATAATAGCAAAGGATCATCCATGCGTCACAGCCGAATGCGGTTTTCCCACAAACTTATCCTGATCATGCTCTTTACCTCACTGCTGGTCGGTTTCATGGTTCTACGCGTTCCGACCCTGACCGCCGAGCCGGAGGCATCTCCCCAGGACAAGGCCCTCGAAGACCTCTCCCGGGTGGAGTACCCCAGTCTGAAAACAATCAAGTGGCACGCCCATTTCATCAAACCCAGTGAGACCCTGGAATCGCTCTTCGGAGACGACTGGATCTGGGTGGCCCGTTTCAACCGCATCGACCGCCGCCACATTTATCCCGGCATGACCATCAAGGCTCCGGACAACATGGCCGATATCCGCAATTACACCCCGCTCCCCCAGGAGTACGAACCGGCCAAAGGTCACGACAAGTATATTCTGGTGGACATCACCGAACAGTGGCTGGCCGCCTACGAGAACGGCACAATGGTCTTTTCCTTTCCGGCCGCCACCGGCAAGGCCGGCACCGAAACCCCCACCGGTATCTTCAGCATCTCCGCCCGGCACCTGACCCACACCTCATCGCTGTACAAGACCGCCAACGACGAAGACCAGTATCCCATGGACAATGCCATGCGCTTTTACATCGGCCCGGACAGCGTCTCCTACTGGCTGCACGCCCGTGACCTCCCCGGCCGCCCCGCCTCCCACGGCTGCATCGGCCTGTTTGACGAGGAGATGCAGAAGCGCATGTTCAACACACCGGAGAACCCGGTGCTGCTGGACTCGCAGAAACTGTACGAGTGGGCCGTTGGCGAGGAAGAGTACGGCGACGACTATGGGGAGCTGGAGGAACTGGAGGATGGGCCGGTGGTGGAAGTGCGGGGAACCCTGCCGCGCTACCTGGAGCGCAGCCCGGCAAGGCAGAAGAATACTACGCGATGACCATGCCAGGAGCTTGGCCACCCAATTACCACAATTGATGCGTATTCCCATAAGAATCAAGCTGACACCCAACCACTCCTCTAACCCATCCTCATACAGCAGGGGGACTTTATGCTCCCCTTCTTTCAAAGGAGGGGTTGGGGGTGGTTGGGCTTGTGTCATTCGATTGCAGCACAAGGAAACAACGCCACTACCACCCTCACCACACCCACTTCCACGATTCGCTCAACCACATGGGTAGGCGGCCTGCCGCACTGCTATCTCCACGATACGCCCGCCCCATAAATTCCATTTTCCGGAAAAGCGCAAATTGGCCCACTGTTGAACGGCACCTAAACCAACAAAAACCATGCAGAAGAAGAATTACACGAGTTCCTCTTTGACTTTAATCATTAACAGGTTGTATATTTTGGTCGCTTTCAGACTGAAAAGTGTGCGCTGTTTTGAGCGCATTACGTCCACAACCCTACAAAATAAGGAGTAGACCATGAATCACCATTGCAAACAGGTTTTGGTAGCACTCACTCTGGCGGCGATGGCCGCCGGCAAGGCACTGGCCAGCCAGTCCGGCTCAACCCCACTGGAAACGTCCCGTCAACCGGGCAACCAGCAGAAAAACATCCCGATTGTCGCCATCGATCCACAGATTGCCGGGCTGCAAATTGAAGTGAAGGATCTGAAGGCCAGGAACGCGACACTGGAGAAACGGTTGGCTGACCTGGAAGGAAAGTTCAACGGCCACTGGCACCCACTGCAGGTAGGATGGGTATCGATAGCCGGCCAAAAAGACGTGGTATTCGCCTTCACCGACACCGTCGGCATGAAGCGGGCAGAAGCGACAGGCGCCCCCCGAAATGCTCCCGCTCCCTGAGAGCTTTAACGGTACTGTACATCAGCAAAAGTTTTCGTATGGGGTAAAGAACGACTGGCGGACGATGGGCAATCGGGGCATAGGGGGACATTCTTTTCTATTTTGCTACCTTCATAATAGAAAAAAGCTGACAACGTTATATGCTAATCGCTTTTTCGATAGCTTTTTTTACACTCGCAACTCTGAATCCAGTGTCTTCAAAGCTGACTGTTTTCATCGAATCGCAGGGTCGTGTTTCTGTGGGGTCGTATAAGGGATTATTATGCCTCCATGTTTCGATAAGCAGCTGCTGGAGTGTATCAAGCAGCTGCCGCCTGCCTTGCAGGTCACTCACTTCAAGTTTTTTTGTTCCCTCGGCATCGACCACCAGCCTGACCTGGCTGGCCCCTCCAAGTCCCCAGCTGTTTGAAATAAGGGTGTGAAGCGCCGGCCCGATCCTGCTGATATTTTCAATAAGCGCCTGACGCGAGATCGTGGAACCTTGGTTCATGGAAAGGAACTGTGACGCTTCACCTAATACGACCAGATATTCGACATGATGAAGAAGTCCGAGGGTAAAAGCCTCCTCGGGTGCGGTCTCCAATTCGGGGGCCAGTTGCTGACAGAGGCGCGCCATGGCCATTGACAGGTCCATGACCCAGGCAATTTCATGCTGAAACACGTTGTTCTTCAAAATACGGGAACGCATCGACAGCATTGTCACCAGGCCCGTCAACTGGCTGAAGCCAACCCTTGTTACGGCTTGTTTCAGGTCTAAAGTCGGATAGGTGAAACCGAGATACGAAGAATTGGCCAGTTTCAACAGTTCAGCTGACAATGTCGGATCAGACTGGATTATGTCGATAAAGTCGTTCGCCTGCGCATTGGGATCAGAGAGAATCTTCCTGATGGACAACGCGGCATCCGGAAGCATCGGGATGTCATATTCATTCTGCTTCAACTTCCGTACACTACTGGTCAGGAACGAGCGTTCACTCATGGAAAATTTGTTGATGTCGTATGCCAATTCACCTGACATGAGTGCAAGCAGAAAGTCCGCTGCTTCCAGCGATAGGACAGAAGGGTCATCATCCGAACAGGTGCTGGTGCCGGAGGATGTTTCCTGCGGAAGGGGGCGGCTTTTCACAGCGCTGGCAGGAATCGGAGCTGTCGGCACAGATTTTTCAGAACTAAACATGCGTTTAAAGGTGGAAAACATGTATCACCCCCATTAGATATCCATGGCGTAATTCGTTCGACTGTTTATCAAAAAAAGGGTAATAATTCGCTCTTTTGGATGGACAAAAAATACACCCGGAGAAGGGTAGTGTCAACTATCGCCCCTGTTGGGCAGATATACACAGATAAAGGTGATCAGCAGATGTATTCCTATCTTTTCCGCGGCGCCAGTCTGATTGACGGTTCAGGGAGCCCCCCCTGCAGGGCGGATGTGGCCGTTGCCGGTGGCCGGATAGCGGCGGTCGGCCCGGATCTGGCAGGAACTGCGGAACGCGTCGTCAATGCCGACGGCCTGGCACTCGCCCCCGGTTTCATCGACATCCATGGCCATTCCGACATGACCCTCTTCAAACACCCCCTGCTGGAAAGCAAGCTGTTCCAGGGGGTAACGACCGAAGTCATCGGCAATTGCGGGCTCGGTCTCTTTCCGGTCCGTAAGGGGAACGGACAGGAACTGGCCGATTACCTGGGACTGCACGATTTTTCACTGCCTGGGGAAGGCATTTGCTGGAATGACCTTGCGGGATACGCCGGCCGGGTTGAGCGGAACGGTCTCGGCATCCACGTGGCGCCGCTGGTGGGACATGCGCCGCTTCGGATTGCCGCCATGGGGATGGAAGAACGTTCCCCCACGGCTGCCGAACTGGAGCGGATGCAGCACATGCTGGCGGAGGCACTGCGGCAGGGGGCCTGGGGCATGTCCACCGGATTGATCTATCCGCCGGGCAGCTATGCCGCCACGGAGGAGCTGATCAGCCTGGCCGGAATTCTCGCCCGTCACGGCGCGCTCTACAGCAGCCACATCCGCGGAGAGAGCGAAGAGTTGGTACGGGCGCTGGACGAGGCGATCGCCATCGGCATGGCAAGCGGCGCACGGGTCCAGGTCTCCCATCTCAAGGCGCTGGGAAGCAGCAATCGCGGACAGGGCAAGGAGCTGCTGGCACGGCTGGCGCGGGCCCGGGCCACGGGTGTGGATCTGGGCGCGGACCAGTATCCCTATCACGCCTCGGCAACCACCCTTACGGCAATGGTTCCGCAATGGGCGCACGCCGGCGGCGTTCAGGCCCTGCTGGGGCGGTTGGCTGACCCGACGCTGTGGGAAGAGTTGCAGGGCCGGATCGGCAGCGAAATGGCGCGCCGGGAAGGGGCTGGGGGGATCATGGTCACCGGCTGCCGCACGGAACGGAATCAAAGACTCTCGGGAGAAACGGTTGCCCGGATTGCGGATGAGTGGGGATGCTTGCCGGAAGCGGCGGTCATGCGTCTGATTCTGGAGGAAGAGGGGCGCGTGGGCGCCATGTTCTTTTCCATGGCGGAAGAGGATGTGGCAACGATTCTCGCCGACCCGCTGGTTGCGGTCGGTTCCGACGGACACGGCCTGAATGCCGCACGAGAAGCCGGGGATACGACCCATCCCCGTTCCTACGGCACCTTTCCACGGGTTCTGGGTCGGTATGTACGGGAGGAAAAGCTGCTCTCCCTGGCTTCGGCCATCCACAAGATGACCCTCCTCCCCGCCCGGCGGCTGGGGTTCAGGAACCGGGGCCTGGTGGCACCCGGCTATGCCGCCGATCTGGTGTTCTTTGATCCGCTGACCGTTGCCGATCTCTCCACCTATGCCGACCCGCATCGCTACGCTTCCGGTATTATTCATCTGCTGGTGGATGGCCGGCCGGTGGTGTGGGATGGCACGCTGACAGGGGAGCGGCCGGGACGGGTATTGAGAAAAGCCCCCCCCTCATCCGGCCTTCGGCCACCTTCTCCCTCAGGGAGAAGGAACAGGATAAAATGGAAATGATCGAAATACCCCCCGCACTCGGCTGGGGCCTGCTGGGGCTGGCGCCGTTGCTGATCTACATCGTGCTGGTCTTCCGGGATGTGGACATCCTGGCGGCCACGGCCATCTGCGTAGTGCTCGGCGCGTTTTTGAGCCACCAGACCCTGGTCTCCTTCGGCGCCGCCCTGGCCAACAGTATGTCCTCGTTTCTGGCGCTGGTCGGGTTGATTATCATGCTGGGACGCGGTCTGGGGGAGGTGCTGAACGCCACCAAGGTGTCCCACACCATCGTGCACCGCATCATTTACGGCATCGGTGTCGATTCGGAAAAAAAGGCCATGCTGGGCATCATGGCGGCCTGCCTGGTGATCGTCGGCCTGCTGGGCACCATGGCCGGGGGCAATGCCATCATCGCACCGATCGTGCTGCCGGTAGCGGCCGCGGCCGGTCTGTCGCGGAGTACGGTCAGCGTCATTTTCCAGGCGGTCGGGGAAGAGGCGCTGATCCTGGGGCCATTCACCCCGCCAGTGATCACCCTGCTGGGGCTGACCAAACTGAGCTATGGCGAGATGCTGCTGTATGTTTCCGGGCCGGTTGCCCTGATTACCCTGGCAGTGACCTGGCAGATGATCCAGCAAATCCAGCGCACCACCAGGGAGAGCAACCCGTACCGGCAACCGGAGCAAACCGAGCTGTTCGAGCCAACACCCCGGAGTCGGCGGGCCACTGCCGTCTTCACCCTCTGCTTTCTGGCGGCCGTCATCTACGGGATCGCCGTGAAGGCGCCCACCTCGTTCGTGATCGTAATCATGCTGGGACTTTCGGTCATCACCGGACTGGTGGGGGGGCTGAAATTCGAGGAAATATTCAAGCTGGTCATCAAGGGGATGGCGGGCAATGTCGGGCTGTTTTTGCTCTTTCTGCTGCTGGACCCGTTTATCTTCTTTGTCGATAAGGCGGGGGGCTTTGCGGCTCTGACCACGCTGATCAAGCCGATGATGGAGATCGGCGGCAAGCCGGCCATTGTCGTAACCGGCGGGTTTCTGGGCGCGTTCGGGATCAGCGGCGCCACGGTGGCGACCCTCAAGCTGCTCCACGAGATGTTCAACCCGCTGCTCGCCCGCTACGGCGTCTCGATGCTGGCCTGGTCACTGGCCCTGGTGGTTGCGACGCGGGTCAACAATTTCGTTTTCCCCGGCGCCAACATGGTCAGTTCCCTCGGCTTTGCCGAGTCTGTGGATATGAAGTCGATGCTCAGAAACGGCTGGGTGGTTGCCGCCTGTCAGCTCACGTTCCTGATAGTATTCAGCCTGCTGTTTGCCTGAGGCGTTTTGTCATTCGACCGATCGCTACCCCGAAACCCTCGCGATCCGACTCAGGTAATAATGCCACAGCAAGCGGGCCGCAACGGCCCGCCAGGGTTTCCACAACTCGCTCAGCCGGTCGATCTCCTCTTGCGTCGGTCGGTTGTCCCGTTCCGTGAGATGCTGGATGGCAATTGCCAGCGCCAAATCGCCCATGGGCCAGATATCCGGACGACGCAACGCCATCAACAGGAAGATGTCCGCCGTCCAGGTACCGATCCCCTTGATGGCCGTCAGTTTCCTGCGCACCTGCTCGTCATCCATCCCCTGCAACGCGTCTAATTCTAAATCCCCCTCCACTATCGCCCTGGCCAGGTTGCGGCCGTAACCGCTTTTCTGACGACTGAATCCGATGCTTTTAAGCGTCTCGTCATCCAGCAGGAGAAAGCGCTCAGGTGCCAGAGAATCCACGGAGGAGAGAAGACGGTTGAACGCAGCTTTGGCGGAAGCCAGGGAGACCTGCTGTTCCAGTATGATCCGTATCAGGGTGCTGAAATCGGCGTCACGCCCCCATAGGGGTGGCGGTCCGCAGCTATGGACGATTGCGTCCAGCATCCGATCACGCTGACTGAGTTCGCGCACGGCAGACTCCAGTGTCTGTTCGCACAGGCACCGTGCTGAAGCATTCCTGTCATCCGGCATGATCTTTTCCACGTAATTTTACTCTGCAGTGGGCTCTGTGTTCTGCTTTTCCCGTTCCAGCAGCGCCTTCTTCCGCTCGATTCCCCAGCGGTAGCCGGCCAGCTCGCCGGTGGTGCGCACAACCCGGTGACAGGGGATGACAACGGCAATGCTGTTGGCCGCACAGGCCGTTGCCACGGCCCGCACCGCCCTGGGATTGCCAATGCGGGCGGCCACCTCTCCATAACTGACCGTCGAGCCGGGTGGGATAGCCCGCAATGCCATCCATACCCGCTGCTGAAAGGCGGTGCCCCGGATGTCCAGCGGCAGCTCAAACCCGTTTCGGGGTGACTCAAGCAGGGAAATCACCCGCTTGACCGTTTCTCCCAAGTCCGGATCACTCTCAATGCATTCGGCTTTGGGAAAACGCCTGTGCAAGTCACTGGTGAGCATGTCCGGCTCGTCCCCCAGGGTAACGGCGCAGAGCCCCCTCTCCGTGCAGGCAACCAGGACCAGCCCAAGATACGATCCTGTGATGGTATAACGAATCCGCATCCCCTCTCCTCCCCTGCGGTAACGCAGCGGCTGCATGCCGAGCGTTTCCGTGCTCTTCTCGTAAAATCTAGCGCCGGAACCGAAACCGGCAGCGTAAATCGCTTCGGTAATACTTCTGTTTCCGTGCAGCTGCTCCCGCATGCGCGTTGCGCGTTTTGCCAGTGCGTACTGCCGGGGGGTGATACCGACGATCCGTTTGAACAGCCGCTGAAAGTGAAACGGGCTGATACCCGCGCTTTCCGAAAGCTCTTTCAAGGAGGGAATACGCTCCGCCTCTTCCAGGAGTTTGCAGACGGCGACAATTGCCTCGCCATGTAGTTCGTGTCCATACGGCAGGGTGGGATGACAGCGTTTACAGGGCCGAAAACCGGCCTGTTCCGCCAGCTCGCCCGTGTCAAAAAAACGTACATTCTTGCGCAGTGGCAACCGCGACGGACAGCCGGGCCGACAATAGACACCGGTTGTCTGTACTGCATAGACATACATTTCTTCGGGCGGTCGTTCACGCTGCAGCAGCATTTCCCAGCGATTCTGTTCGATCATACACGAGTCCGTTGTCTTTCCCGAATCCGACATGGCTGAATCCCCTGTATCCCAAATGTCATGAAATCTGACGCAGGAGGAGTATAGGATGACTTATGGGGAAAAAATATCCGTTTCTTGCCTCCGCATTCAAAAAAACGATCCGAGTAGCGTCGAACGTCACCCTACCCTCCTTCAGGGAGAGGGGACGAATTGAAGCCAAAGGAATCATATATGGCTTATGTGACAGATTGCGCTGCGGAATGCCTAACCAATGAATCCGGTGGCGTTTCAGGCGAATAATGGTGTATGGTACGGTGCAGCTATCTGGCAACAGAACCTCCCCATTTCTTGATTGGGAACCTGGATACGGAAAGGGAAAAACATGGCGGAAGCGGTTACGTTCTGGCTCGACAACAAGATCTCATCGGGTATCAAAATGGCCGAAATTGGCGCTCAGGTGCTGGTTTCGTACCGCGACAAGTTTTATGTAGTTGAAGGAGGCGCTGCCAGAATGAAGGGGAGCAGGCCGCTGTACTACTCCAAATCATCCCTGCCGACGGTCTGGAAGAAAGCCCTGCGGGGCATACTGCCACCACTTTCCGCAATCTCCCCGCCGGAAGACGACAACCTGCCCCAGATGACCACAACCAAAAAGGAGCGAATGAAAATGGAGAAACCAGCGCCAACCGCAGCGAGTAAAGAGGATATGTCACCTGTGGACGATCAGGCCCGGCTGACTCCGCCCAATCAGCCCGTTCCGCAAAAAACGACGCAACGGCCGCCCAAAACCGTCAAGAAGAGCGAGACAAAACCGGACACCCAGACCACGGTAATTGCCACCTGCCCCCACTGCAGCCACCATAACGAGCTGCCGCTGGAAAAGGGTAAAAACGGCAAACCGTTTTTCATGGCCTGCGCCAAATGCAACCGCGACATTGCCGTGCGATTCGTACCGGTCACGGTCTATCAAGCCCAGGTGGCGGCCTTCAAGTGAGGAACGTCTTATTTTGTGCATGAAATAAATCGGAGCAATACATAATGAAACAGGTAACCCTTGATGGCATCACCCTGGCCCTGGCCGGGCCAGTGGAACTGGATCTGAAGTGGGTCGGCCAGGAAGAACTGCTGCAGCAACTGCTGGCGGCCTGGATGGTGATCGACGAGCGCGACATCCCCTTCAATCCGCGCCTGGTTGGCAAACCGGGGGTGGGCAAGACCACCCTGGCCTACGCGGCAGCCAAGCGACTGGGGCAACCGGTCTACCTCTACCAGGCCACCATGGATACCCGCCCCGAGGATCTGATCGTCACCCCGGTGATCGGGCCGGATGCCAAGATCCAGTACGCCGCCTCATCGCTGGTGTCGGCCATGCTCACCGGCGGAGTGTTGATCCTGGACGAGGGCAACCGCATGAGTGAAAAGGCCTGGGCTTCGCTGGCGCCGCTGCTGGATGACCGCCGCTATGTGGAGTCCATCGTGACCGGCCTGCGCATACCGGCCAAGCGGGATTTCCGGATCGTAGTCACCATGAACGAGGACTCCTCCACCTTCGAACTCCCGGAGTATATCCATTCGCGCCTGCAGCCCCAGATCTACATCGACTTCCCCGAAGCCGACGAGGAGCTGATGATCCTGCAGGAGAACCTCCCCTTTGCCGACAGCGGCATCCTGGGCTACGTTGTGGAGTTTCTGCAGCGCTCCCATGCGGCTGATGAGCTCTATTCGGTCCGGGATGGCATCAATATCGCCCGCTACGCCCTCAAGATGTCCGCCGTCGGAGGAACTCCGGCAATTGATCTGCTGGCGCTTTCCGTGGAACGGATCCTGGGGAGTGAAGCGCTGACCTATCTGGACTGACCATGCCCAAGCGTCTGTTTCTGGAGCAATTCGGTCCCGTGCATGCCCTGCCGATACTGCACTACCGGATGGAGTTTGCCCAACTGGTACGCATGGCATTTGAAAAGGTCAGGCCCCAGGCGGTGGCCGTGGAGCTGCCCGCTACCCTGCAGACTCCTTTTCTGCGGGCAATTGAGCGACTGCCACACATTTCGGTTATCAGCTACCGCATCGATCCCAGGAGAGGCGCGGTTGAAGGAGAAACCGCCTATCTGCTGGTGGAGCCGGCCGACCCGCTGGTGGAGGCTGCACGCCTGGCTCTGGAACGGGGCATACCGATACATTTCATCGATGTTGATATGGACAGCTACCCCCGCCATCTGGACAGGCTGCCCGACTCCTACAGCATCTGCCGCATCGGTCTGCAGGCCTATTACTGCGAATATCTGACGTCCTGCGTTGATCAGCCCCCTAGTCGGGAGGACCAGCGCCGGGAACGGGGGATGGCCTTTCGTCTGACCGAGCTGGCGAAACAGCATGAACGGATCCTGCTGGTCTGCGGCATGGCCCATCTGGAGAGGATCAAACAGCTCTTCTTCACCCCGCTGGCAGCGCCGCTGGAGCGCATCCGGCGGGAGGGTATCAGCGTCTGGAATCTGCACCCCGATTCCTGCCGCGAAATACTGGCCGAATTCCCCTTTCTGTCGGCGGTCTACGAACATCGCCGCGGCCCGCTTGCGGAGGAACCACGGGAGAGCGGTTCCGGATTGCGCAAACGTTTCCACGCTCTGGAACTAATCAACGGCGGTCGCCAGGAACTACCCGAAGAGCAGCTTTTGGACAACGCCATCCTGCGCAGCGCCCGTCAACTGGGGCGCGAGGGAATCTTTCCGGACCGGCAACGCATCATCTACCGTCTTTTCTGCGAAGCCAGTCGACACTATCGCCAGGAGACCGGCGAATCCGTCGCGCTCTGGCAGAAACGGGCCTTTTTCCGCTTTTCCCGCAACCAGGCCCTGGCCAGCGGCATGCTGATGCCCGATCTGTTCCAGCTGCTTTCAGCGGGTCGCGGCTGTGTGGACGATAATTTCGCCTATGCCCTCTGCCGCCTGGCCACCCGCTACCCCTGGCAGTCCGAGACCAGCGATCTGGCCACCATCCGCATCTCCCCGGAAGAGTTCTGGGGCGGCATGCGCCGAATCCGTTTCCGGCCGCGCCAGAAGCGGCGCAAGGGTCTCTCCGCTTTCGGCTTTCTCAAACGCAAGCGGGAGCGGCGTCCCGGCGAATGGCTGGAGGGATTTGATGATCCGTCGATCTGTTCCTATCCTCCGGAAGATCTGGCCATCGAAGCGTACGGTACATTTCTGAAACGTAAGGGCTGTCTGCAGCTCTCCGAGGAACTGAGCCGCTGCGAAAAATTCAGCAGCTCGCTGCTGGATGGTATCGATCTGCGGGAAACCATGCGCAACATGCACGAGGGAAGCATCTATGTCAGGGAGCAGCAGCGGCTCAAAGGTGGTGTGGGATCGCTGGTGGTGGTCTTTGACGAGGACCGGCGCGCTGAACGCCATCCCTATCGCATGACCTGGCTGGGGGAACATGATCAGGAATCGGACATGGCCTTCTATGCCAGCGACCCGGCGGAAAACGTGGTTGGTCCGGGCATCTGCCGCTGCGAATACGGAGGTTTCATGCTCTCGTACCCGCCGCGACGCATGTTTGATGTCTGGCATGACCCCGACTACCGCATGGCAGCAAGCGCTGCCGAGGTCCTGCTGATGGCAGCGCTGGATTACTCGTTGGAAAAGCATGTGGTCTACGTTGCTGCCCGGCCGCCCCGCAGCATCTTCAAACAGATGGCGGCACGGACCGATCGCAAGATCGTCTTTATCCCACTCGGCTCACTGTCGCCCCTCAAACTCAAGCAGATACGCATCCTGCACATTCTTGCCGGCAAGGACAAACGGGCCATTGCCCGTGACTATATCTGGTGAACGCCGGGAACGGCTGCGGACACATTCACATCAAGGACCATAACTCCTTGAAACGCGGTAAATAACGGTATACAACTCTTAGAAATACACAAACAGGAGGAGAGTATGAAACGGATTCTGTGTGCAGTCTTGTTGACAGCCACGCTGACGACGCCGGCGCTGGCGGCCAAACTCTATCTGAAGGATGGCGGAGTGATTCAGGCAAAAAGGGTCTGGCGCTCGAACGGCAAGGTGCATGTGCTGGCGACCCGCGACACCCTGACGTCGTTTGAGCCCTATGAGGTTAACCTGAAGCGAACCTTTCCCAAGCGTCACAGGGTGGCGCGCAAACCGGTCACTGCCGTTCGTCCGTCAGTAACCGCAACCACTGCGAATCAGACGTCCGCCACGGCGAAACCCGAGGAGAAGAAATCCCGCTTTTCACTCCCCGAACTGCCGAAACTTCCGGAAAAATCTCCCGAGAGCCTGGTGCCGTCGAGTGGAGGCGGCGGTGTCATCAGGCAGCACAAGAAAGAGATGGCGGACAGGATCGGGGAGTAACCCCTTACCCCCCTGTAAGCCAGCGGGCCACATCCTTGGCGTGGTAGGTGATGATGATATCGGCCCCGGCCCGTTTAAAGGCGGTCATGGTTTCCAGCACAACCCGCTCCTCGTCGATCCAGCCGTTGGCCGCGGCAGCCTTGATCATGCTGTATTCGCCCGACACATTGTAGACTGCCAGCGGCAGATTGAACTCGTTACGCAGATCGCGCAGTATGTCCAGATAGGGCAGTCCTGGCTTGACCATGATGATGTCGGCACCCTCGTCAATATCTGCAGCTGCCTCGCGCAAGGCCTCCAGGCGATTGGCCGGGTCCATCTGGTAGCTGCGGCGGTCTCCGAACTGGGGGGTTGATTCGGCCGCTTCGCGGAAGGGACCGTAATACCCCGAAGCATATTTGACGGCATAGCTCATGATCGGGATGGTAGTGTACCCGTTCTGATCGAGTCTTTCGCGAATGGCAGCCACGCGGCCATCCATCATGTCCGATGGCGCAACCATGTCGGCCCCGGCCTTGACATGGGAGAGCGCCTCCCGAGCCAGGAGTTCCAGCGTTGCATCATTATCCACATCGCCATCTACAATCACGCCGCAATGTCCATGATCGGTGTATTCGCAGAGACAGACATCGGTAATCACCGCCAGTCCGGGGACCTGGCGCTTTATGGCGCGGATCGTGTCCTGGATGATTCCGCTCTCCGAATAGGCGTCACTCCCCACCGCATCCTTGCTCTCCGGAATACCGAACAGCAGCACTGCGGGAATACCCAGCCCATACACCTCGTGACATTCCTCAACGATATGTTCAATGGATTGCTGATGGATTCCCGGCATGGAAGAGACCTCTTTCCTGAGGCCACTGCCAAAGGCCGAAAACATCGGGTAAACCAGATCGCTGGTTGACAGAGCGGTCTCGCGAACCATGCGCCGAAAGGTTTCATTTCCCCTAATTCTGCGCGCCCTGAAATGCGGATTGGACATTTTTTCCTCCTCGGACCATGCTGTAAAGATTAAGAAACAGTACTGCAAAGAAGCGACAGAAGGCAAGCATATTGGTAAGTTAACCTGAATCTATTAAAAAAACACGCAGACGTATCACACACCTCCGTGAAGGCATAATCGTCAGAATTCGTATGAAATGGGCACAATACAACGAAACTTGTGGGTTGCACGCCGGTCATTTTGTGTGATACTAATCACACTATGGTAAATAATTAATTGTCGCACCATTTCACAAAGGAGGTTCAACAACATGAAAACAAAAGCCACACTGCTTATCGCCGGCTCCCTGCTCGCCATGGCAACTGCCGCATCGGCCGGAAACAAGGCCCAATCATTCTCACTCTCTCCTGTCATCGGCGGAATTACGTTCGACGGTAAACAACACCTGGAAACAGCACCGGTCTACGGGTTGCGCGCCGGCTACAACTTCACCAAGGCTCTGGGTATTGAGGCGTTGTTTGACTATTCCAACTCCGAACCCACCGCGTTCCACGGTAGAGGCAATGGTGACGTTGATTTCTACCGTTACGGCGGCGAGCTGCTCTATCACTTCTTCCCGGACAACAACTTTGTCCCCTATGTGGCGGCTGGCTATGCCGGTTACAATATCAAGGGTGACGTCCCTGCTGGGGCTAACTCAAAGACTAAGGGTGTGGCAGACTACGGTCTGGGCGCAAAATACTTCATCACCGACAATGTTGCGCTACGTGGCGATGTCCGCCACCTGATTTACAATAATAATGACCGGACCCTGCATGCAATTGAGTACACCATGGGGCTCTACCTGCCCTTTGGCGGTGTTACCCCTGCCGTGGCAGCGGTCGAGCCAGCTCCCGCTCCGGTTGTCGAGCCAGCTCCGGCCAAGATAGTCGAGCCGATTGCCGCTCCCGCTGACAGTGATGGCGATGGCGTACCCGATTCCCTTGACAAATGCCCTGACACCCCCAAAGGCGTCCAGGTTGATAGTGATGGTTGCCCGCTCGATTCAGACAAGGACGGCGTCTATGATTATCTCGACAAGTGCCCAGGAACACCCGAAGGCGTAAAAGTCGATAGCAAGGGCTGCCCGCTCGATTCAGACAAGGATGGCGTGTATGACTACCTTGACAAATGCCCGGGAACACCCATTGGCGTAAAGGTTGACAGCGTTGGTTGTCCGCTCGATTCAGACAGGGACGGCGTACCCGATTACCTCGACAAATGCCCAGGGACACCCGAAGGTGTCAAGGTCGACAAGGATGGTTGCCCAGAGCACGTTGCCAAACTGTGCAGCCCGACGGTTCTCGATATCAAGTTCGACACCAACAAATCCAACATCAAACCCCAGTATCAGGCTGAACTGAAGAAGGTGGGTGAGTTCCTGGTCGCAT
This sequence comes from Desulfuromonadales bacterium, assembly GCA_013377095.1. Classification (GTDB taxonomy): domain Bacteria; phylum Desulfobacterota; class Desulfuromonadia; order Geobacterales; family Pseudopelobacteraceae; genus Pseudopelobacter. The sequence continues at coordinate 39,141 of JACAAY010000002.1, read as the reverse complement.
TCCCCAATGCCAAGGGCGTTATCGAAGGACATACCGACAGCGTCGGCAGCAAGGCCAGCAACATGAAACTCTCACAGCGTCGTGCAGACAGCGTGAGAACCTATATCATCAAGACCTTCAAGATTGCGCCTGAGCGCATCGCAGCTAAAGGGTACGGTCCCACAAAACCAGTGGCTGACAACAAAACCGCCGCAGGCAAACAGAAAAACCGCCGCATCGAAGCAAACTTCAGCTGCGACTAAACGTTCCTGCTGTACTGAAGCATGATTGAACAAAACGCCCTTTCGGAATACTCCGGAAGGGCGTTTTATTATGTGCGCTGCTCAGTCTGGCACTGTCGATATCATGGCTTAGGTATCATGCGACCCTTTACTGAACAGGCTCAGGTTTTCCAATTTTCGTAAAGGCTGGTTACTGAAGACCGATTTTTCCTGACGGGATGCCGGGCGCAGCACCGGGGGGACTTCCCTGTCCGGCTCCCGCGCATTTTCTTCTTCACAGACGCAGTGCGTTTCCTCCTGGTCATCCACACCATTGCCTTTGAAGAAGTAGCGATCATAGAGCCGGTGATGTGCCGTCCAACGAGATGTACTCACGGCTTCCTTGGCGATGTGGGAACGGATGCCATTAATCTTGGAATCCATGTCATCCAGATAATTCAAAATGGTTGCTTCGACGGTCTTGGGGCGTTTGGGTGAACCGAATTCGTACTGACCATGATGGGAGAGCAGCATGTGCTTCAGCAGCAGCCCCAGTTCACGCGGGAATCCTTCCACCTGGCGGATCTTCTCCTCCACCAACTCCACCCCGATGGTGATATGCCCCAGCAGCTTGCCGGCATCGGTATAATCAAAGGCCCGTTCATAACTCATTTCATGGATCTTGCCAACGTCGTGCAGCAGCGCGCCGGTGACCAGTAACTGTTCATTAATACCCTCGTAGAGTGGTACGATGGTCTTTACCAGCCTGACAAGCGCCAGAGAATGTTCCAGAAGGCCGCCCAGATACACATGGTGCATCCCCTTGGCCGCCGGCGCCTTGCTGTACAGACTCATGAAAGCTTCATCCGCCAAAAAAAGTTCCATCAGCGCCTTGAGATATGGGTTGGCAAGTGATGCAACAACATCGTGTAACTCTTGGCGCATCTCAGCTCCGTTACGGGGAGATTCGGGTAGAAAATCAGCCAGATCAACCTCTTCATCGGAAACCTTGCTGATTTCAGCCACCACGACCTGCATCTTGTTCATATAAACAGAAGCTTTGCCACGCACCTGAACAAAGTCGTTCTTATCAAAGAGCTTATCCAGGACATCGGTGTTGTCCCAGAGCTTTGCGTCCACCTCGCCGCTTTTATCCATAAACCTCAGGTTCATATAGGGTTTCCCATTCTTGGCCATGGCCATGATCTTTTCCTTGACCAGAAAAGTAGCCTTGACCGAATCACGGTCTTTTATATCCGCTATATACTGTTTTGCCACGTGACACTCCTTTGATGTAACCATAATACGTTCATCCATCAGCCTCAACACCTGAGTCTGGCCGCAATGGTATCGGCAATTTTGACGCCGTCGATGGCCGAACTCATGATGCCACCGGCATACCCGGCCCCCTCGCCGGCCGGATAAAGCCTCTGCAGACCGATGGATTCATAGTGGGCATCCCTGACAACCCGCACAGGAGACGATGTACGTGATTCGATCCCGATCAGGTTTGCCTCGGAACTGATAAACCCGCGCAGCCGTTTATTGAAAGCAGCGACCCCCTCCCTCAGAGTGCTGATAACATAGGCAGGTAAAATCTGCGTCAGGTCTGCTTCAACAATGCCGGGTCGATAGCTGCAGGACAGGGTCCCCCTGCCGGGAAGTCCCATGAATGACAGCAGCGTCTGGGCCGGCGCGCGAAAGCCTCCGCCCGCAGCGGAGAAGGCCCGTTGCTCCCAATAACGCTGGAAATGAATCCCGGCCAGCGGGCCACTACCGCCAAAATCGTCTGTGGTAACATTTACCACCAGCGCACTGTTGGCAAAGGGTGAATTACGCAACTGTCCGCTCATGCCGTTTGTCACAACCCCCCCCTTTTCCGATGCCCCAGCCACAACAACGCCGCCGGGGCACATACAGAACGAGTAGGCGCTCCGGCCACTGTCGTCATTATTCCAGGCAACCGCATAGTCTGCCGGCGGAAGATTCGCATGACGTTTACCGCCATACTGGATGCGGTCGATCAGTTCCTGGGGGTGTTCAACACGCAAGCCCATGGCAAAAGCCTTGCGCTCCAGCGGCACTGAGCGCCTCTCCAGCAACTCAAACGTATCCCGCGCACTGTGTCCGGTGGCCAGAATAAGGCGGTCGCAAGGGAATTCCTCGTTGTCGTTGGCAATAACGGCCACGCAACGTCCATCCCGCACAACAATATCGGTCAACCGGCAGCCGAAGCTGATCGTAAAGCCCTTGCCCAGCAGATACCGGCGGATGTTGCTGACAACCAGGCGCAAGCGATCGGTTCCGATGTGCGGTTTGGCCAGATAACGCACCGAAGACTGTGCGCCGAAATCTACCAACCGCTCCAGCACCCAGGGCACCAGCGGGTCCTTGGAGCGGCTGGTCAATTTGCCATCGGAAAACGTCCCGGCGCCCCCCTCGCCAAACTGAACATTACTCTCCGGGTCGAGTATGCCGTGTTTCCAGAATTGCTGGACATCACGCGCCCGCTGTTCAACCGGTTGCCCTCGTTCAATAATGGTTGCGCTCACCCCATATTCCGCCAGACGAAGTGCGGCAAACAATCCGGCCGGGCCGCTTCCCACGATCACGATCTTCTCGCGCGTCTGCACGGGAGTGAACATTCGCGGCACCGGTTCCGGCTTCCATTCCACATCAGCCGGGACCGTAACGCTGCTGATTCGATCTCTGAACAAAGCCTCATCACTCAGAGAAAATGAAACGGTATAGACAAGCTTTATCCGGGGTTTTTTACGGGCATCAACCCCCTTGCGAACAATGCGGAAATCCTGAAACTGTCCGGGAAAGAGCCCCAGTTGTGTCGCAACCAGCTCAGGCAGATCGTTTTCATTGATATCGGGGGAGATCGTCAGATTGCGGAAGAAAAAGGGCATGTGCTCAGTTCTGCGAACATTTTTTACGTTCCAGGAGTTGCTCGATGAGGATGACGATATCAAGGGGAAGGGTTGATTTGGGAATGTGCACCCGGGCACCCATCTCGGGAACCTCATGTTCGTGGGGCGTTTCCTGGAACATGGAGGTCAGCAGCGCAACCACCGGTGCGTTATCCCCGGCCAACCGACTGATCTCCATACAGGTGGACACGCCCCCCATGCGGGGCATGACAAGATCGGAGAGAACGGCATCAGGCGCCTTTTCAAGAAAGGTTTTCACCCCTTCGATACCGTCATTGGCGGTATAAACGGTAAAAAGATTGTCGCTGAACGCGTCGGAAAGCACCTTCAGGAAAAACGGGTCATCGTCGATAATCAGTACTTTGCTGCGTGGTTCGGTCATGATGTTTTCACCTGTTGAAATATGACGATACTACACCAGGTATCATGTAAAAGAAAAGATGAATACGCGTCCAGCGGGTCCCACGGCAGGTTGTCATGGGTGCACCGGCGCCTTGAGCGACAGGCACGGCTGGTCTACTCCGGAGCAGACCGGAAATTCAAGCCGCAGAACGGTTCCCGCGGAATTGGATTTTTCAACGGAAACCCCCCCTCCGTAAATACGGGCAATGCGTTTGACCACCGGTAACCCCATGCCGGTTCCACGCGGTTTGGTGGTAAAAAACGGTTCAAATATATTCGGCAGCACCTGATCGGGAATGCCCTTGCCACTGTCCTCGACCTTGACAACGACCATCCCCCTTTCAAAGCTGATCCCGATCCCCAGCCTTCCACCATCGGGCATTTCATCCAGCGCATTCAGAAACAGGTTTGTGAAAATCTGTTCCAGTTCAACCGGATCAGCTTTAATCGGTGGCGGCACGACCTGATAGTTACGCTCCAGCCGGATATTACCGGCTTCAATCTGCGGCGCGAAAACACCCAGGGCAGTCTCAATGACCTGATCAATCTGTACGTCTGTTGTGGCGCTACGTGTACGCAGGGACGCATCCAGAAGCGTTCGGATGATGGAGTCTATTTTTTCCACCTCTTGGATGATCTTGCCCAGGTACTCCTTTTTATCGGGATCAGCCACGCTTTGTCGCATGAGCTGGGTAAACAGGGAGATGGAATTGAGGGGATTACGGATGTCATGGGCCATCCCGGCTGCAAGGAACCCCATGGCAGCAAGCTTCTCCGTCTGGGCGATCTCGAAATGGGCCTTTTGCAGCGATTCGGTTTTTTCCTTGAGAAGCTGCTGAAAATCCTGCTGGCATGTTTCAAGATGGAGCAGCAATTGCTCCTGTTCAAGAAGAAGCCTTTTGTTATTCAGCTCCAACTCCCGGCAACGCAACAGAGTGTCCAGGCGGTTGACCAGATCGCATTTTTTGAAAGGCTTGAGAAGACACTCGGCAGCCCCATCCTTGAAGAGTTCAGCTGCTCGCTTGGCCGTGCCCATGGTTGAGGAAATGGCTACGTAGGAGGTGGGAGAACAGGTCCTGATTTTTTGCAGAACAGCGGGCACATTCTCCCCAGTCAACTTAAAATCCAGCATCACAAGCTCCGGCTGCATCTCACTGATGAGATCAAGCCCCTCCCGAACACTGGTGGCAAGATGGACACGGTATCCATGCCGCACGAGAAACGGAGTGATGCGCTCAACAATCAAGCCATTGTCATCAATGACAACTAAGGCAGCTATGGTGTCGGGAGACATGATAAAATCCAGTGAGCATGAGCCGGGATAATCCGGAACAAGGCATCTCTCGGTTACACGGCTTCGGGGAGGCGGATACTGAGAACGGGACAGGGTGAACTGCGAACAACACGCTCCGCAGTGCTGCCGAATATGATGTGGTCAAGACCGGTACGGCCATGGGTGCCCAGAACAATCAGGGATGCATCAATGTCCTTTGCCTTGCGGATGATTTCTTCGTAGGGAATACCATTTACGATACTCGTCTTGTAATTACGAAAATCTCCCATTTTTTCCTGACAAAACTTTTCCATCATACCGGTTGCGCCGGCCTCGATCTCTTTCTCGAGCTGTTCAAACGAAATATGGGGAACATAGAAACCACGCAGATCAATCGGTTCATTTATGACATGCATGACGGTCAGTTCCGCGTTGAATTGCCTCGCCAGTGTCAAGGCATAGTCAAAGGCATAGGTGGAGTTTTCGGAAAAATCTATGGCAATCAAGATATTATTGAATGGTCTCATCATGGCATCTCCTTTTGTGTACCTTTTCATGCTGCCTGAAATACCTTGGCAATAATTTTTTTGAGTTCATCGATTTTGACCGGTTTGTTTATGTACTCGAAAGCCCCCAGATTCATGGCTTCAATGTAGGACTCGACCTCGCCGTAGGCGGTGATCATGATTACATTGCTTGCCGGTCGAAGCCTGTTCAACTCGCGCAAAAACGCCATGCCGTTCATTTCTGGCATATTGATATCGGTTATGACAAGCTCCACATCCCTGGCCTGGAGATAGGTGAGAGCTTCCTGCCCGTTGCCTGCCGAGGCCACATCATACCCCTCCCGAGTCAGGATTTTGGAAAGGGCGATGCGGGCATTTTCCTCATCATCGACAACCAGTATGCGTTTCATCTGCTCTGACACTGCTCGCTCCCCGTTTAGAATCTACGTTAGAGTCTAACATGGGACCCTAGGCTGTCAAGATACAGGGTTCAGTTTCTCCACGCTTCTGTTTGACGCCACTTTTTTACGGAGCTTGATGGCCGACAGGATCAGGTTGGCGATGATGGAAACAAAATAGATTTCATCTTCCGGAAATCTGCGCATGGAGGTGGTCTGTAGATTGATGACCCCGTAGATATCCTTCTTGTCGGTTATGGGAAAGGAGAGCATTGAATTGTACTTTTCCTCGTGCAACTCGGGAAACACCCTGTAGCGAGGATCCTGGGAGGCACGGGTCAAATTGAGCGGTTGCATATCCCGGGCTACGGTCCCGGCGACACCTTCACCGATCCTGAGGCGGATCTGGCCGATTTTTTCCTTTTCAAAACCGTAGGTGGCCTTCATGACCAGTTCATCACCCTCCAGCAGATAGATCGTGCACACACTGGCATTGAGCTGACAAGCCAGCTTGGTGGCCACCGACTGGAGCACCTCGGAGAGTTGGAAATCCGAGGAAACCAGCATGCTGATCTCTTCGAGGGAAATAATCTCCAGGTGTTCGCGATTGGCCCGCTGCATGGTCAGAACCATCTTGCCTTTTTCGCTTTCAATAAAAGGGGTAAAGCTGGCCTTGTGATAGTAGGGGTTAACCGTCTTGACTTTCTCCGTCACGGTACGAAAATCGGAGAAACCGCACGGACAGGTCATCTTCACTCGATAGTTGTCAATGCGCTGACTGCTCATGACCTTTCCGCATTTGCGGCAGCGTGCTGCTATCTGCATGGTGGACTCCTTGTATGCCCTCTTATTGTTTGACACCATTGGCGTCCAGAACGACATAGGCCGGAGCATTCAATGGCTTGAGTGGCTTGCCGTTCAATTCAGCTTCCACGCTTGCCGCATTGGACAACTCCAGCGCAATGTGTCTGTCGGCCTTCCACTCAAAGACATCACCACTTGCCAGGTCATAATTCTGGGCTGATGAACCGTCAATGGATACGGCCAACGAGCCGTTCTGAACGACCTTAAGACGCACGATTACCCCTCTGCCGGACTCGGGAGAAGCATCACGGGGATCATTTTTTTCGGGTACGGCTTCTTCGTGCTTGGAGTTTTTTTCACTCCCGGACTCTGATTCTGGTTTCTGGGGGGCGGTAACCGGTCCAGCGCTTGAACGAACGGGCTGGATCGGCGTCACCGGAGCAGCAACCACAAGCGGTGCGGGAGGAGAAAGGGAAGGTGATGGTGCGGGTGAATGGCTGAGAATGACTGAGGTTACGATCATCAGTAGCAACAGGACAGCTGGTAGCGCCAGTTTCTGCCAGGGAAACCGGCGCCGCTTATGCTCTCGTCCCTGACTGGTGTTATTATTATCAATTCCGGGGCTGCCTGACGGTGCATCCAGACGTTCATACAGCCGCATAATATCATCGGGATTGAGGCCGAGGTAACCGGCATACACACGGAGAAACCCCTTCAGATAGGTCAGGCTGGCAAATTCTTTGACCTGGTCATTCTCCAGAGCCATGAGATGGTGAACGGCGATTTTGGTCGCTTCGGCCGCCTCTTCGATGGAGGTGCCATGATACTCGCGACATCGTTTGAGAATGGTACCCGGCGAACTGGCGACGGCATCAACATTGCCGGCTTGATTCTCTGGAGCGCAAGCCTTACTCATTTCAGCAGTTCCAGGTAACTCGCTGATGAGCGCCCCAACTCGGAATTCGGTTTGATGCGTATGACTTCACGGAAGGCGGTCCGGGCAGCAGCAATGTCCTGAATTTTCAAATAGGCCAATCCCAGGTAATAATGAGCATCCCCGTAGTCATGATACACGTCGAGAACTCTTTTATATTCGGCAATTGCCTGCTCCGGACGGTCCATGGCAAAAAAGACACGGCCCAGTGAAAGACGCGCTTCGAGTTTGCGTGGGTTGTCGCGCAGAACGGCGTTCAGCTCTTCCTGGGCCTTGGGATAGTCACCTTTGCCCAGATAGGCCAACGCAAGATTGATGGCAGCATTGTCGCTGTTTGCATAAAACAGGTCATCCTTGACAATCCTGAACTGCTGAATGGCATTGTCCCAGCGCTTAAGATCGAGATAGGCCACTCCCAGGTCATTTCGTGCGGAGGAGTTTTCCGGCTTGAGCATGATCGCCTTCAGAAAGCGTGGCTCAGCAAGGTCGGGGCGCCGTTTTCCCATGTAGGCGATACCAAGGTTGTAGAGGACATCGGGATTGTCAGGGTCCAGTTTCTCTGCTTCGGTCAACTCAACCAGAGCGCTGGTATAGTTGAGTTCACCCAGAAATGACAAACCCATCTGGTAATGATATGAGCGAGGATTGCTGTTTGCATCCTGGAGCCCGCGGTCCGTGGCACAGCCGGCCATAACCGACAATAAAAGCAGAAAGATGATGTGATGCAGACGTGGTCTCATGGATACCCGATCAATGAACAGTGTCATTATTACGCGAAAACGTTAACAAATCCGACATCATTATCAAAAATCACCGCTGTTACAGAATATATTACAGCTCAGAGATATCGCGGAAGCTGGTAAGCGCCTTAAAGCTCTTGTAACGGTTTTCAATCTCATGGTAGTCAAGACGCTTCATGCGATCAAGACTGAAGTCCTCCACATTGAACGATGCCATCACGCTGCCGAAAACGATCGCCTGGCGAACACCCTCTTCGCTCAGGTCCCCCGTATTGGCCAGATACCCCATAAAACCGCCGGCAAAGGTGTCTCCTGCGCCGGTCGGATCAAAGACCTCTTCAAGCGGATAGGCCGGAGCTGCAAAAACTGAATCTGCGGTGAACATCAGCACTCCGTACTCACCGCGCTTGATCACCAGACGTTTGCATCCCAGGTCAATGATTTTGCGGGCCGCCTTGACCAGGTTGGCTTCGGAGGTAAACTGACGCGCCTCTCCTTCGTTGATGACAACGATATCCACCTTGCGCATCACTTCTGTCAGCGCGGCAGGCTTGGAGGAGATCCAGAAATTCATGGTATCGCAGGCCACAATTTTTGGCGAACGCACCTGTTCCAGCACTTCCATCTGCAGTTCCGGATCGATATTGGCCAGAAAGAGATACTCGGCATCGCGATAGCTCTCGGGAAGGTCCGGACGAAATTCCGTCAATACATTCAGCTGGGTATCCAGTGTCTGGGCATCGTTCAGATCATATCCGTACTTTCCGCTCCACTGAAAGGTTTTGCCGGGAATGCGCTGCAGTCCGGAGGTATCGATGGAGCGAGACTGGAGAAAGCGGACGTGCTCTTCGGGAAAATCCTCGCCCACCACCGCAACCAGCGAAACATCGGTAAAAAAACTGGCCGATGTTGAAAAATAGGTGGCCGAGCCGCCCAGCACATTTTCACCCCTGCCAAAAGGGGTTTCTACCGTATCAAAGGCCACGGTGCCGACAACAACAATGCTCATGAATGCAAGTCTCCTGTCAGGGAATGAGAGGTATGCTACAGATACTTTCCGGCAATCAAATCCAGTTTCTGCCTTGTCTCAGCCGGAATAACGGACTTGTCGGTGATGATGGCGTACTGCATGGCAGTGGCGCAGGAGCAGTGGCGCTCGGCTTTGATGTCTGTCACCGCATGGCGGATGATGTTCTTGGCCATGGCCACATTCTGGTGAATTATCGCCAAAATCGCCTCAACCGTGACATCGTCATGGGTTGCATGCCAGCAGTCGTAATCGGTTGACAGGGCAATGATGCCATAGCAGATCTCTGCTTCCCGGGCCAGCTTGGCTTCGGTCAGATTGGTCATGCCGATTACCGAGGCATCAAGGCTGAGATAGGTGAGCGACTCTGCCCTGGTGGAAAAGGCAGGTCCCTCCATGCAGACATAAATGCCACCCTTGTGGGTGGATGCACCGGCCGCAAGGGCAGCCTGATAGAGTATCTCAGACAGAGCCTGGCAAACGGGATCAGCAAAGCCGACGTGAGCAACGACCCCCTCGCCAAAAAAAGTGTCTTTGCGAATGCCCTTGGTGCGATCTATAAACTGGTCGGGGATGACGATATGACCAGGCGCAATGCTCTCCTTCAGGCTCCCCACAGCTGAAACCGAGATGATCGTTCCCACACCCAGCTGTTTCATTCCATGGATATTGGCGCGATAGTTGACTTCCGAGGGGAGCAGGCGGTGACCGCGGCCATGACGGGGCAGAAACACCATGGGTACGCCATTCAGCACACCAGTCACGTATTCATCGGAGGGGGAGCCAAAGGGAGTGTCCAACCTGACCCTCTTCACATCCTCCAGGCCCTCCATTTCGTATAATCCGCTACCACCGATAATACCAATCGCATTCCCCGCCATAACGCGCTTCCTTTCGCCCAATACACCTCTCCCATCCCCCACGTTCCTGAGCAGCCGAGGTGCGTGGAGAGCGTCCACCAGGTTCGAACTTTACGAGTTTCAGCCGCAAAGCACAATAGTTATTTTTTCAGTAATACCACTGTTTAAAAGGCCGTGAACGGTATTCTACACACAGCGGCAAAATAAAAGCTTGCGTTCCGCACCCGACATCCCTATTATGCTCAATGGACTGTCACACAAAGCAACGGCAAGGTGTCCGTTGTTTTTCCGTATCATCGCTTACCGACCCCCCTGATTCAATCCCTCTTATTGAAACTTGGCAGTACGTTTGGCAGGCGAAGATGTATACCATTGCATGCAACTTCAGAGCATCAATCTGATCGCATGCGGTATTGCACAGCCTGCACACGCGGCACTGCCGTCCTTGTCCTGTGGATCATCCGGTTGATCCCACGGCCCGCGTGCGCTATCGCATCCACACCGCCCCGCAAAGGAAAATGCATGACATTCGAAGACTTCAACCTCAGCCCCGCCATTCTCAAGGCTGTAATTGCCCGCGGCTACACTAACCCTACCCCGATCCAGCAACAATCAATTCCTCTGGTCATGGCAGGAGCCGATCTTATCGCCACGGCTCAGACCGGCACCGGCAAAACCGCCGCCTTTATACTGCCGGCACTGCAGCGACTCACCACCCCTTCGACCATTCCCGGCAAAGGTCCGCGCATTCTTGTTCTGACACCTACCCGCGAGCTGGCCGGTCAGGTCATGGATGCGGCCCGCTCCTATGGGCGGGGCACAAATCTGCGTTGCGGCTCCATTCTGGGAGGCATGCCCTATCGCGAACAGTTGCGCCTGCTCTCCGCGCCGGTCGACATCATCGTTGCCACGCCGGGACGGCTGCTGGACCACCTGGAGCGCGGCAGCGTCCGTCTCAACCGGCTGGAGATGCTGGTGCTTGATGAAGCCGACCGCATGCTGGACATGGGTTTCAGCGAAGACATGGAAAAAATCGTCTCGGCGGCACCCGCAGAGCGCCAGACACTGATGTTCACCGCAACCATGGGAAAAACCATTCTCAAACTGGCTGAAAACATGCTGCGTGACCCGCAACGGATCGAACTGGCTGTGCGGACATCTTCCCACGAACTCATCGAACAACGGCTGCATGTAGCTGACAGCCTGAAACACAAGAAAGAGCTGCTGCGCCACCTGATCAGCGACAGCGGCCTGACCAAGGCAATCATCTTCTCAGCGACAAAACGCGATGCCGACGACCTGGCCCGCGAGCTGAGCCGAGAAGGCCATCCCGCTGCAACGCTGCACGGAGATATGAATCAGATCGCCCGCAACAAGACCATCGAGCGCATGCGCAGGGGCGCCATCCGCCTGCTGGTTGCCACCGACGTGGCTGCCCGCGGCCTGGATGTGAGCGGCATCAGCCATGTCATCAACTTCGACCTGCCACGTTTTGCCGAAGACTATGTCCATCGCATCGGCCGCACAGGACGCGCCGGAGCAACCGGTATTGCCATCTCATTTGTTTCTTCTTCGGAGTTAAATTATCTGGAGAGAATCGAACGCTTCATTGGCAAGAAACTGCCGGAACAGAACATCGAAGGACTGGCTCCGTTATCGGTTTTGCGCAGGGTGTCTGGAGGAGGCGCTACGGGAAAAAGGAAGGCTCCCACAGGCGGAAGTTACGGAAAACCGGGCTCAAAAAGCAAATCTTCAGCTGGACAGGCCAAATCCTGGGGCGCGACGCCCAAGGCAGGTGCCGGGCGTCCGAGCAGAGGGCCTGCTCACCAGCCGGTCGTAGAGTACCGCAGTCGACGCGCTGAGGGACAAACCGGCCGCACCGCATAAATCACTGCTGCAGACCAGGTACAATTCATCGCCTAGTCCGCGCCCCCTACGGCGCGGACCAGGCGATCCTGTGATCAGTTTCACAACCCCTTCTGCTGTTTTCGCAAAGCCTTCTCAGCATACATGCGAGCATCGGCTTCCCCGAGCATCCGGGGCACATCCTCACCACGCAGCGCCGTAGCCACCCCCAGTGAGATACTCAGCGGCGGCCCTGCCTGTGTCCGGTTAAAATTTCCCTCACAGCCCCTGACACGACCAAGCTTTTTGATCGCCTCATCCTCGGCCATGCCATGGAGCAACACCACAAATTCGTCGCCGCCTGTCCGGGCAATAACATCGTCTGACCTGAAGGCCATGTGCAGAACCGTTGCAGCCCCCTTGAGCAATCGGTCTCCTGCGGCATGCCCCAGGGTATCGTTGACCAGTTTCAATCCATCCAGGTCGGCAACGATAATGCTCAGCGGAAACCGTTCACCTTCCACAGCCCTTTCCAAAGCGATATCAAGGAAGGCACGGTTGAACAGTCCGGTCAAAGAATCGTGATGGCTCAGATAGGTAAGTTGACTCTCCACCGCCTTGCGGGCGGAAATATCCCGTGAAATTCCCAGATACTCCTTCAGGTTTCCGCTATTGTCCGTAATAGCCGAGATAACCATTTCAATGGGAATGACCTGACCGTTCCTGCAGATCTGTTCCACCTCAATGCAATCAAAAAAAACCGAAATATCACCCGTTTCCATATATCGCGCTTTTTTTTGCGCCATCTTATCCATGACACGCAGACGTGAATCCGGCGTCAGCGACTCCTCAAATGACTCGGCCAGCGCCTCTTCCACGGTCAAACCACGCAGCTTGGAGATGTAGGGTCCCACATAGGTAAAGCGCAACGTGGAGGCATCCATGGTCCAGATAACCGCATTGACTTTTTCAGTGATCAGCCGGAAGCGCTCCTCCTTGTTCCTCAAGGTCTCTGCCATTTCCTTCTGTCGCACCAGATCATCCTGCAACCTGACATTCATGCATTCCATTTCTTCCCGCGCTGCGGCAAGGCCGGCAACCATGGCGTTAAAGCTGGCCGCGAATTCACCCATGAAATCGACCTTTTGACTAAAATCACCGGCCGCCACTTGCCGAGTCTGCCAGCTGAGATGCCGCAAGCTGGCCTGAATCGATTTCAACCCCCCGGCAACCGGGCCGCCAAATCCCTTGAGGGAAGCGGTCAAATCACCGTTGCCTAGCGCAATGGTAAAATGTTGAACAGCTGAAAAATACTCGGCAAGCCGTTTTAGCTCCTGAGCGCAGACCGCATCGTCGGGGATGTACTCCGGAACACGCCCGCTGGCCAACTGTTCAAGTATTTTGCGGGTCGCTTCGATCATGTCGCAGCCACCGTGGCGTTGAAGCGGCAGGTGCGATCGCCGGTACACCAGCAGTCGACCTCCTTTACGGTGTATTTTTTACCGGAAAAACTTTCCAGTAATGCGGCAATGAACCCCTCGTCGTAGGTGCAGTACTGAACGCCGGTCTCGGGCAATCCGGAGCAATCCAAGTCTTCGGAGACGGTGATCACGAAGCAACCGTTTTCCGGATCGCTCTCTTCCACACGCAGGATACCGATGCCCATCTCCCGTAGCGTACTCTGCAGTTTTTCAATGAATACGTTCTGGTCACTCTGCGGACCAATCAGCTGTTTGTAGAATTCCCTGCCCGCCAGATATCCCGCGTCATAAAAAATCCGGTCAGCCTCGTCCGAGCCGAAGCGGTTTTCCAGGACATCCCGGAAGCTGAACTGCATCAGGCGATAGACCTCCAGCCGGGTACGAAAACCGAGATTGGGTCTCCCTAGCTCCAGGTTTCCCAGCAGGTCCCAGGTAAATTCATATTTTCGACACATTTCTTCTGACATGTCATGGCGCTCCGTTCACAATTTCAATACATGAGGCTTCATAGCTTAATCTACAACATGTCGCCCTTTCAGCTGACCACAGGCAGCGGAAATATCGCTGCCACGGCTGTCGCGGGTAATGACCGTCACGTGCCGGTCGATCAGATATTTGTGAAAAGCATCTATCGCCGTACGGGTCGGCGCCCTGAACCCGCATCCCTTGAATTCGTTGAAGGGAATCAGGTTGACCTTGTTGGGGATATCACTAATCAGCCGCAGCAGCCGTTTGGCGTCATCCAGGGAGTCATTCAGGCCTCCCAGCATAACGTATTCAAAGGTTACCTTGCGCCGGCCGGGAAGCGGGAACTCCCGACAGGCCCTGAGCAGTTCCTTGATCGGATAACGACGGTTGACCGGCATGATCCTGTCACGCAGTTCGTCGGTGGTGGCATTCAGCGACACCGCCAGATTGACGTTCGGGATCTCGCGGCCCAGTCGCTCCATCTCGGGCACAAGTCCACACGTTGAGACCGTTACCCTGCGGTTGGAGAGCTGCAGGCCGTTACCGTCGATCATGATCCGGATGGCCGGAATGACGTTGTCAAGATTGTGCAACGGTTCACCCATGCCCATCATGACGATATTACGTATATCTGCCGGTGATGGTGGATGCTCGTCACTGTCGTCATCATCATCGAAATTATTAACCAGACTTTCACCCGCGCTTGCAGGAAGGGTTGGTGGATTTCTGACAAGATCCCGTTTGACGGCCATGATCTGGTTAACGATCTCGGCGGTGGTCAGGTTGCGGGTCAGCTTGAAAGTCCCGGTCAGGCAGAACTCACAGCCCATGGCACAACCTGCCTGGGACGAGATGCACAGTGTATTGCGCCCCTCAATCGGTATCAGCACCGATTCGATACCATTGCCATCTGCCAGTTTAAAGAGGTATTTGCGGGTCCCATCGCTGCCTTCCTCCACGGCCTCCGCTTCCAGATTGCTGATAACAGCTGTATCGGTCAACTCCCTGCGTAACTCTTTAGAAATATTGGTCATTTCATCGAACGTGCACGCGTCCTTCTGGAAGATCCATTTGAAAACCTGAATGGCGCGAAAACGTTCCTTGCCCTGCCCCTGCAGAAATTGCTCCAGGGCCGGAAGGGTCAGGTTTTTCAGATCGGTTTTTACAGTCATGCGGGAATGCTCCTGTTTTGGCTGCGATGACAGTCCGGCGGGTTCTGATTCTACGTGAAAATTGTCATGAACGTACAGGAAGTGTTACGCATCTGAAGGTTACGCGTTTAATGAGTTATCATACGTGATGATACTGAATACACTCCGACGGGTCAATTTTAAAGTCAGGTTTCCCCGTAGCATCTGCTCTGGCGCGATAGCGTATCCAGCCTACCTGCTCTGCGCTCCTTCATGCACAGGCAAGGATCGTTCCGTTTCCTCAGGAGAAAGTGTCTGTGTTCCCGTGCCCTCCTTGCCCTGGTCGGTCGGTTGTTCCGGCATTTCCTGCAGAGACGGCTCCCCCCCCTCCTTTCTAGCCGACGACGGCGAACTGAACACCGGTGGTTGAGCGATGTTCTGATCCACCTTGCGCTGCATGCCGGCAACATTGGGCTGTTCCGCCAGGGCCGACCGGAACTCCCCCTCGTCCAGAACCCCTTTTTGGCGCATGAGCTTAACAATCATATCGGAGCGTTTCAGCACCCGCCGCAGGTTTTTGTAGGGGTTGTATGCCAGACGGGGACCGGGAAGCATGGCGGCCAGAAAGGCGCACTCGCGGGGAGTGAGGGCCGAGGCGGGCTTTCCGAAATAGTAGCGGGCGCCGTGACCGATGCCGTAGACCATCGGCCCCAGTTCGACCACGTTCAGATACAGTTCTATGATGCGCCCCTTGGTCAGTTCCTGCTCCATGCGCCAGGCCAGATAAAGTTCCATGACCTTACGGGTTACGGTCTTCTCACGGGAGAGAAACAGATTCTTGGCCACCTGCTGGGTAATGGTGGAGGCGCCCCGGGCAAAACTCTTCTTTTCCAGGTCGTATTTGATTGCCAACTTAATGGCCTTGACATCAAAACCTTCGTGCTTATAAAAATTGCTGTCCTCCGCCAGGATCACGGCCCACTTCATCTCAGGAGGTATCTGAGCGGAGGAGGTCCAGTATCGGTTTTTGGGGCCGACCACAAAGGGATGATACTCACCCTGCCAGTCTTTAACTTGGATAGTCGTGGTGTATTTCCGGTTCGCCAGGTCAGCCACCGGCGTTAGCATCAACAGGGAAATGACGACATACAACAGATAGGCGCCCACCGCCAGCAACGGCAGCCTGAAAAGCAGTCTCACCATTCAGCTCCTTTAACGCATTGAGTTTGTTATGATTGCTACGTGCGGAACCATTTTCCCTAACAACACTGCCAAAGAAAACGTGTAGTAAAATTTTGCAACAGTACCACCAGTCGTTTTGTTTTTCCATCGTTGAGTTGCAACGATATGCGCCTTAACGGGAAATCAGAACACTCGTCATTCGGGATCGGTCAGGAAGTCAGTCGTACGCTGGAAGTCCACGCCCACTGCACACATGATGTCACAATCAATTACTGGCATATTCAGGGCAATCGGACTAGGATTGAACACCCCGAGTCCACCGGTACTGAAAGAAATCATCCCTCCAGCCGCATCTTTGAAGGAGCATGCGTGAAGCTGAAAACCGTTTTTACCTGTCAGAATTGTGGCAGCCAATCACCAAAATGGCTGGGTAAATGTCCCGATTGCGGTTCTTGGAACAGCATGACTGAGGAAACATCGTCCCCAAAGCAGGGTTTATCCAGTGGTGAGCGTTCGAAACCGATACCGATCTGTGATGTGCCCGCCCAGTCGGAAACCAGAATCAGATCATCCATCGGGGAACTTGACCGGGTGCTGGGTGGCGGAATCGTGCCCGGTTCACTGGTGCTGATCGGCGGCGACCCTGGTATCGGAAAATCAACCCTGCTATTACAAGCCATGCATAATCTGGCCGGAACCGCCGGTCAGGTTCTGTACGTATCCGGAGAGGAATCCGCCTCCCAAACACGCCTGAGGGGTGAGCGCCTTGGAGCGTCACATAAAAAGCTGCTGATATTGGCAGAAAACTCGCTGGAAGCGATTATCGCCCATGCCACGTCCATCAAGCCGAACGTCATGGTTGTTGATTCCATCCAGACCGTCTGGACCTCGACTCTGGAATCGGCTCCCGGCAGTGTCAGTCAGGTACGGGAGTCGGCCGGCAAGCTGATGCTGCTGGCCAAGGGCCTTGGTATACCAATCTTTATTGTTGGACATGTCACCAAGGACGGTGCCATCGCCGGTCCACGAGTGCTGGAGCACATCGTTGATACGGTGCTGTATTTCGAAGGGGATGGCAGCCATCCTTTCCGTATCCTGCGTGCGGTCAAGAACCGCTTTGGCTCAACCAATGAAATCGGCGTATTCGAGATGAAGCAGGAGGGGTTGATCGGTGTTGACAACCCATCGGAGCTGTTTCTCTCCGAGCGCCCCCTGGGCGCTTCCGGCTCGGTGGTGACCGCTTCGCTGGAAGGAAGCCGACCTTTGCTGGTGGAACTCCAGGCGCTGGTTACCCAGACCTCTTTCGGCGTTCCGCGCCGAACCACCATCGGCGTAGACCACAATCGCCTGGCGCTGCTTGTGGCTGTGCTGGAAAAGAAAGTCGGACTACATCTGGCGGGGCTGGATATTTTTCTCAATGCAGCTGGCGGTGTGCGTCTCAACGAACCCGCGGCAGATCTGGCAATGATCATGGCGGTGGCTTCCAGCCATCTGGACAAAAGCATTGCACCACAGACCGTGGTTTTGGGTGAGGTGGGACTGGCCGGTGAGGTGCGGGCTATAACGCAACCGGAACAACGCATTGCCGAGGCAGAGAAACTCGGTTTCCAGACCTGTATCATCCCATCCGGCAACCTGAGGCGCCTCAAGAAAGGAAAAATAAAACTGGAAGGAGTCGCCTCCGTTGACGAAGCGATGCAGCTGCTCATGCAGTGATTCATTTTTTTGCTGGACTTGGCTAGAGGTAATCTCTAGAATCTGTTTATTTAAGATTCTATCAGGAGAAGTGTATGGAAGAGGATAAACTTGAGTTTTTCAGAAGCATGCTGACCGAAGAGATGAAGTCACTTCTGAATGAGGCGGGCAAGACGGTAAACGAGATGCATATTGACGCATCCAACTTTCCAGACCCCACTGATCGGGCCACCCAGGAGTCGGACCGGAATTTCGAGTTGCGTATCCGCGATCGCGAGCGAAAACTGATCAATAAAATCAAGGAAGCGCTCACGAGAATCGAAACGGGGGAATTCGGAATCTGCGAGGAGTGTGGCGATGAAATCAGCGAAGCACGACTCAAGGTCCGGCCGGTCACAACCCTCTGTATAAATTGCAAGATGGAAGCAGAACAAAAAGAAAGACGGCCGTAACCACTCCTTATTTCTCTCGACAACGGGTCTGTACATGGAAGGCCAGAGCTCTCCCTGCCATAACACCACCGACAAGAAGCTCACCGAACTGGCGCTACTCTATCAGTTCAGCACTACCCTGTTATCCACCATACGCCTCAACAAACTGACCCATCTCATCCTGACCGCACTGACATCCGGCAGCTCCCCGCTCTTCGAAAGGGCCATGCTCTTTCTGCACAATGAAAAATCCCATACCCTGCAAGGAATGCTCGGTGTAACCAACGGAACCTCAGAAAACCTGATTGTCGTCGGCAGTAGCGCAAACCCCCTCAGCAGCCGCTGGGACATCAGTGACGAAGTCATCTCCCGCCAACGTGCCACCGAATTCTGTAACCGTATACGCGCCACCCGAATCGATATCGATGGGAGCTGCGATATTATCAACCGTGTCATGACACGCAACTCCCTGTTTCATACAGATGAAGCGTCCAACGACAATTGCCCGGCCTGCAATTCCCTTCGGAATCTGGGTGTTACGGTCTTTGCTGCCGTACCGCTGCTGTCACGGGATAAGAATCTCGGCATGATTGCGGTGGACAACCCCCTTTCCGGCAATCGTATCACCCTAGACGATCTTCATTTCCTGCAGCTCCTTGCCAACCAGGCTGCCATGGCTATTGAAAACTCAATGCTTTACAACCGCATCGAGGAGGCTCACTCCAACCTGCGTGATGCACGGGAGCGGCTTGTCCGTGGCGAGCGCCTGGCTGCTGTCGGTGAAATGGCGGCCAAACTGGCGCATGAATTAAAGAACCCGCTCATCACCATCGGAGGATTTGCACGGCGACTGCTCAAAACACTCGTTTCAAATTCCCGTGAACATCGCTATGCCGACACTATCAGTAAAGAGGTCGATCGCCTGGAAAAAATGCTGACCGATATTTTAACCTTTTCCAGCAAACCGATGATCTGCTTCAACTACGCACATTGTGATCTGGAAGAGATTCTGAAAGAATGCTTCGAAATCTGCAGCGCACCCCTTGACGACAATAACATCAGCCTGGTAACCTCGTTTGAAGGTGGCCCCTGGACTGTCCTGGGCGACGCTCACCAGCTCAAACAGGTCTTTCTCAACCTGATTCTAAACGCCTCTGAATCCATGGAAAGTGGTGGAACCCTCACCGTTTCGCTAAAAAAAGCGGTCCGTGACAAAGAAACCGTAATAGTTAGCATACGTGACACGGGTGGAGGAATTCACCCGGACATGATGAAAAGAATTTTTGATCCCTTTTTCACCACAAAACCCAAGGGAACCGGTTTGGGGCTGGCGATTGTGAAACGAATCCTCATGAACCACAACGGCGCCATCGAAGCGGCAAATCAAGACCAGGGAGCCGTTTTCAGGGTAAGGTTGCCACTAGCATAATACAACGAAATACAATCCCGGGGATGTAGCTCAGCTGGGAGAGCGCTGCCTTCGCAAGGCAGAGGTCGAGAGTTCGATCCTCTTCATCTCCACCAATACGAGAAATGGCTTACAGGATATTCTGTAAGCCATTTGCCTTTTTCGATACACTTATGCTGAAAGACCAAGTGCATTTAAAGGAAGCGTATTTTCGGAAATTTTGAATTAATCTTGCGAGATAGGAAGAGATTATGCCAGTTCAACTTTCAGGCGTTTGTTGAGTGCGAGCGCCACCTTTTCAAGGGTATTTAACGTAATCGAGGTATTTTCCGGGTCAAGCAGTCTGTTTACAGCAGCGCGACTCGTTCCCATCCTGTGGGCAAGGATATTTTTTGTGAGCTGGGTTTTGCACATCTCCTGTTCGATCTGGTCTGACACGACCCGCTTGACAGATACTGCCAGTGTAAACGTCAGAGATCTTTTGCCTGTCGGCAGGGCTTCATGTATTAATCTTTCAAATTGTGCATTCATTTACTCTTACCCTCATTATTCGAACAGTAACTACCCGTAAAAATATATTCCGGGTTGCGTACCCGTCAACCCGGAATGAGACAGAGAGATCACAGAACTAACTGAAAATATTCTGGAGAAAGTCCTCTACCCCTGCCACAAGACTGTAACTGATCATGCCCACCCACATCCCGATACGCCCGAATACTCCGCCAAACAAGAAAGAAACGAGAACGTTATGGGAAATTTGATATCCGATGTAGATTCCCACCATGCTCATGGAAACCATAACCAGCAACATATAAGGAGTCATTCTGTTGACACGGGGCATGGCAGTGTCATTTAGTTGCCCAATGTGGTTATCCATGCTGATGAAATTACCTCGCTGGTTACTCATAACACACCCCGCCGGATCACCTGCCCTGGTAATGGCATACAACACCATCCCAAGCGCACCTGATGTCCCTAATTTGTATTTGGCTCCTATGGTTTATATGCTAAACCGTCCAGGAGAATGAAAACAACACACTGTTTGTGGAATGTGGCAGGGACTTGTGAGTGGTAGGATTTTTATGGTGAAGGAGAGGCATCGTTATTCATCTTTTTTCAAACGCCGGTTTCGGTAGCTCGTGTGAAAGAGCTGTCGGGCCTTGGCCCCCCCGACTGCGCCCAGGTGCTGTTGATAGCATTCGGTGATCATGATGTTATCCTGCGGTTTGTGCAGGTGGAACATTTTGCCCGCCGTGAACAGGCCTTTGGTGCGCAGTTGTTTGTAGTTGTGGACGTGATTTATCGGCTGGCCTCCACCGTTGATACACCCCTGGGGACAGGCCATCACTTCAATAAAGTCATACTCGCACTTACCGGCTGCTATTTTGTCGATAAGCGTCTTTGCGTTTTTCAGACCGTGGACAATGGCAAACCTGAGTTTGGTTTCGCCAATTTGGAATGACGCCTCGCGGATGCCGGATTCTCCCCGCACCTCCACAAAATCCGGTTTTGCCAACAGTTTTCCGCTGAGCTTCTCAAGTGTAAAGCGGAGAGCTGCCTCGGTCACTCCGCCGGAATTACCGAATATCACACCAGCACTGGTCGAGAAACCGAATGGCATATCAAAAGATTCGGGTGACAAATCATTGAACTGAATGCCTGCGGCTTTGATCATTCTGCCCAGTTCTATGGTTGTAATAACGTGATCCACATCCGGAATATCGTCATGCATAAACTCGGGCCGCTTCGCCTCAAACTTCTTGGCAGTGCAGGGCGTGATGGATATGACCTTCACGTTTTTCTTTTCAATGTTCATCATCTGCGGGAGGCGATCTTTCAACAGCGCGCCGAACATTTGCAGCGGTGACTTGCAGGTGGAGAGATTTTCAAGTAGCTGTGGGTAAAAATGTTCGACGTATTTGACCCAGGCCGGACAGCATGAAGTGAAGTGCGGCAGCTTCAGACCGCTGCTCTTTCGTTCCAGAAACTCGGTGCACTCTTCAATGATGGTCAGATCGGCTGCAAACGATGCGTCGTAAACCTGATCAAAACCGAGCAGCTTGAGTGCGGCAAGCATCTGTCCCGTTGAGACCGTTCCCGCTTCCATACCGAACAGTTCACCTATGGCGACCCGCACGGCTGGTGCAATTGCCGCCACGGTGTATGTTTCCCTGTCGGTGAGGGACTTCCACACTTCTTCCATCTCGGGTTTCAAACAGAGTGAGCCGGTTGGGCAGACGATAGTGCACTGGCCGCAGTTGACGCACTCGACCTCTCCAATTTTTTTTCCGAATGCAGGCACTACTGCGGCATTGTGGCCACGATAGGCAAAGTCAATCGCACCAACCCCCTGTATCTCTGAACACATGCGCGCACAGTCGCCGCACAGCACGCATTTGTTCGGGTCGCGTACGATGGACGGCGAAGAATCGTCAATCGGCTTTCTGACGAATACCGACTGAAAACGAACCGTATCAACCCCCAGGCGACGTGCAAGATTCTGCAGCTGACAGTCATCGCTTTTAAGGCATGTCGGGCAATTGCTGTCATGATTTGCCAGGAACAGTTCAATCGCTATTTTACGGATTTCACGGATTTCCTCGGTATGGGTTGTAATCTTCATCCCCTCTTCAGGGGGGGTGGAGCAGGAGCTGACGATACCGCGTCCTTCAATGTCAACCAGGCAGAGGCGGCAGGCGCCATAGACACTCAGGTCCGAATGGTAGCAGAATGTCGGCAACTCGATGCCTGTCTTGCGAATCAGTTCAAGCAGATTTCGCTCTCCCTCGATTGCAACCGGCCGGCCATTTATGTACACATTGCTTATCATTGCGCCTACCTCCCGTACCTTTCAGCCATGACAGCCGGTTTTTCAAGGATCTTGCATCGACCGGTCGGGCAGTATCTGTCCACCACATGGGATTCGAACTCAGTGCGGAAGTATTTGAGTGTCGACAGCACGGTATTCGGCGCTGTTTTGCCAAGACCACAGAGCGAGCCGAGTTTGATCGTCCTGGCAAGCGTCTCCATGGTTTCAAGGGTTTTCAGCGTGGCCCGGCCTTCAATAACATCATCCAGCAGGGCGAGCAGCTGGCGAGTCCCCTCTCGGCAGAGAACACATTTGCCGCATGACTCATGCTGGGCAAACTTCATAAAGAAACGCGCCACACTCACCATGCAGGTCTGCCGGTTCATCACCACCAGCCCGCCTGAACCGATCATTGCGCCCGCCGATTGCAGTGAATCAAAGTCCAGCGGCATGTCCAGCATCTCAGGGGGCAGGCAACCGCCGGATGGGCCACCCACATGAACAGCCTTGAACAGGTCGGGGGTCGGATTTCCATCGTCATTGGTGACACCGCCGCCGATGGTAAAGACGATTTCGCGCAGTGTTGTCCCAAAGGGCACCTCTATCAGGCCGGTATTTACCACATGGCCGGTAAGCGCGAAGGTTTTGGTGCCGGGCGAACCGGGCGTGCCCATGTTTCTGAAATTTTCCGCGCCTTCGAGCAAAATTCGCGGAATCTGAGCCAGGGTCTCGACATTATTGATGATGGTCGGCTTGCCCTTGAGACCGCTCTGGGCGGGAAACGGCGGTTTTGGAACTGGCGTGCCGCGTTTCCCCTCAATGGAGGCGATCATGGCGGTTTCCTCGCCGCACACAAATGCTCCGGCACTTGCCAGTACATCCAGCTTCATCCGCTTGCCGGTTCCAAAAATGTTGTCTCCCAGAATGCCTGCCGACTCGGCATCCGCCACCGCCTTACTCATCAGCTTTACCGCTAGCGGGTATTCCGCGCGGACATACACATAACCCTCGTCAGCCCCAATTGCACGGGCAGCGATCATCAAGCCTTCAATAACGGCGTGCGGATTGCCTTCCATGACGCTTCGGTCCATGAACGCGCCCGGATCCCCCTCATCCCCATTACAAATGACATACTTCTTTTCCGAAGGCTGTAAACGCCCCATTTCCCACTTACGGCCGGTCGGGAATCCGCCGCCGCCGCGCCCGCGCAGACCGGATGCGATGACTTCCCGGCAGATTTCTTCGGGAGTCATTTCCAGGAAAGCCTTTATTGCCCCCCCATAGCCGCCGATGGCGATGTAATCGTTCAGGCTTTCAGGATCAATCCAGCCGCACTCCTTGAGGACATAGCGCGTCTGGCGCATGTAAAAGGGGATTTGATCATACCCTTGGCACTGTTTTCTGGAAATGGGGTCAAGGTAGGTCAGGCGGGTGACAACGTCGCCTTTCAGGATGGTCGTTTCCACGATATCGTCAACATCAGCCGTCTTTACCTTGCAGTAGAGGATATTGTCGGGCAGCACAGTGACCAAAGGCCCCATTTGACAAAAACCTTTACAACCGCTTTTTGAGAGGCGCAGATTGTCGCTTTCCGGCTTGAGAGTGATATCAACGTCAAGAGCGCACCGGGAGAGTTTTTCCAGCAATGCGTCATGGACCCTGAGCGCTCCACTGGAAACACAACCGGTGCCGGCGCAGATAATGATGCGTCGTTGTGAGCCTGTTTGCACGGAGGATTTGACATTACTCATGCATGCGCCTCCAGAGCGATGATCTCGTCAACAAGAGAAATTGCGCGTTCCGGTGTGATCTGGCCATGGACCTCCTCGTTGATCAGCATGACTGGAGCAAGACTGCACGCGCCAAGACAGTTGACGGTCTCAATGGTGAACAGCATGTCATCGGAGGTTACCTTCTCGTCGCTCAGCCCCAGTCTTGCATGGAGTGCTTCCAGTATGGGAAGCGAACGTTTGACATGGCAGGCTGTGCCGTCGCAGAGCCGGATGATGTACTTACCGCATGGTTCCATTGAAAAATGCGAATAGAATGATGCGACGCCAAATACTTTTGCCGCCGGAAGATCGAGCGCCTCGATGATATGGGACAACACCTCGTTCGGCAGATAGCGATACTCATCCTGTACAGCCTGCAGAATCTGAATCAGGCGGGCAGATTGATACTGGTATTTTTCCAGAATCAGATCTGTCTTTGCATGGTTATGAATTGATGCGGCAAGCGGCTCTGTATGCGTTGACATGCTTCTCTCCATCTCCTTTGACCGGGTCACTTCAAGCCGACAATGGTCAGAAATTCCTGCATCTTGTCCCGGCTGATGGGAATGTGGACTTCGCCACCGGCGACATCGACCGCGCATTCGTTCGTTTCACGCAAAATCTTGTGAACCCTGTCGATGTTGATCAGGTAGCTGCGGTGAACACGGTGAAAAATGTCTCTGGACAAGCGTTTCTCCACCGCGCCGAGGGAAAGGGCGCAGTGATACTCGCCCGATTTGGTCCTGACGGTGGTGTAGATGTTGTCTGCCTTGAAATAGACGATGTCGTGCGGGTTGAGCAGGTGGATTTCACCGTGGGAGCTGACCGGAACCCGCATCAGCTTCTGCTCGGTGGTGATGTAGGGGGTGATGTCGTAAAACAGGACGCTGATCTTTTGTTCGGCCAGATCTCTGTCGACCAGCGGAATCAGTTTGATCAGGATATAGCGGTCTTTGTCGTCGTTACGAATGAACCGGAGAGTTGTGGGAACCTGGCGTTTCACCTCCGCGGCCAGACGAAGCATTTCCCTGACCCTTTCGCGGCTTTCCGGCCGGTGAATCTCCAGAATATCTCCCTGGAACAGCTGTTCCAGAGAGATATCACTGAAGAGCAGCATGAACACATGGTTGATGTGGGATACGCTCCGATCCTGGTTGAGGATCACGACTCCCGGCTCAATCTGTTCAATGGTGCTGAGGATGCTGTTGGTCCCCATTCACGCTCCCCTTTTACGATTGTCGTACCGTCTCCCCATGGATACTAGAACTGTGTATCATTTGTGGCAAGTTGAAAAGTGACGCAGAGAGTCTGTGACTGTTATTATCAGTTCGCAGCCCCCGGTGCAAGCCATGGAAACAGAGCCAGCGCCGCGGCCTCAGCTTTGCAATCAGCCATCGGCTTCAGCCCATTGGCGCGGGCTGCGGCAAATTCGACCACGGCAGCCTCCAGATCCGACCTGAAGTGCGCTTCGGCATGCAACCGAGCCACCACTGCCGCGGCAACGGTGCGACCTTCATCCACATCGCTCTGCCAATGCACATTGCACACCACCCTGCTCTGCCCGAATGCCCGCCCCCGCTGGAGGAGCGCATCCGCCCGTTCAGGAGCGATTTCGCTCAGGATCAGCGCCCAAGCCCACCCGGTAGCGGTGTGGCCGGAGGGATAGGAGCCGCTCTTCCGCAAGCCTGCTTCAAAATCCGGCGTACAAAACGGCTGCCCGTTGACCATGAAGGGGCGGGGACGGTTATAAACGTTCTTGGCCCTGGAAACGGTTCTATTCACATCGGAAAGGGTGCGACGCAGCAGGCGGAAAAGATGGGGCGCCTCCAGTTCTTTGACGCTTACGCCCAGGGCACAGGAAAAGCTGTCCACTGCGGTCGGGAAAGAGAGGTCGGCGTCCCGGACAGCCAGCTCCCAGCGTAGAGAACCTCTCAGCTGAAAGTTGACCTGGCTGATTTCCTGATCCAGGGCAAAGGCGCTCGAACCTGTGGCAGGCGGAACTGGCAACAGCGCCACACTGTCGGGCAGATGTTCGGATGCCAGATACCCCGGCAATTTCTCATGACTGACCGGAGTCATAGTCTGCTTTTCAAAATGCGCACAACCGGCAATCAGCACCAGCCCCAGCAGCATCGTCGTTACTTTTTGCATAGCAAAAGTTCCTTTTGATGTTTCAATGAAAATTATTCCGTCAAGGGGCACAGACTGCATCTGAGCTGGATTATCGCTGACGCTCCAAAACCCGCGGATGGGCGATTGACCTGCTCCGCCCGCCCGAACCAAGGGTTGCGCCCAAGAACTCCCTGTAAAACTCATCGGAAAGCGTTTTCATGTCAAAGCTGAACAACTCGGGGTGGATGATGTTGGCCATGTGCAAAAGCCCCAGGATCCAGTCCGGTCTGCCCGACGAGCGATAGGGGCTCATGGAATGGATCCTCCCCAGCCGGATGGCCCTCACATCCATACCGCTGTTCACGCAGACATCATGGAAATCCTTCTGCGGATACCCCAATGCCCCGGTGGTAAGGATGATCTCCGGATCAAGCCGATTCACTGTTTCTACCGCGATGGTCATGCCCGGGGTATCATCGCGCTCAATTTCCCGGTTAACGCACTGTCCACCGGCTATCTCCACCAGGTTGCATTCAAACTTGTCTCCGAAAATGGCAATCAGCGGATGCCCCAGGGAGAAATACACCGATGGTCGATCCACACCGCTAGTGCGCTCAATGACGAGAGACACATACCGCTCAGTGTACTCCCGCAACCGCTTGGCCTCGGCAATTCTACCGGCAAGCTCTGCGTAGTGGTCCACGGTATCCAGCCAGGAATCGATCCGTTTGGTCCGTTCGTACAGCCCCTTGATAAAGCCGGTTTCCAATATGTTCTGCAGTACGGAAGCGATCACGGACGGATTCCGTTCACCCAGAAAGGCCAGCACGGTCTGGATCGACTCCAGGCTGCTGATGGTTTTATATCCTCCGAAATAACCGAGAACCGGTACGCCGCCGTCCTTCTCCAGCGTTCCGATAAAGGGTGGCCGGTAACCGCAGACGCATGTGCCGTTGTCCCGGTGATCCGTGACATGGGAGCACATGGGACCGTTGAATCCCCTGGTTACCACAATCTCTCCGCATTCCGGGCAGCGGGTGTTCAGATGCATCGTGCCGGGCGAGTTGAACAGATAGACATAGCGGAGCAGGCTCCCTATTTCCCGGCAAAGATTCTCGGCTTCTCGCACCGAAGGCTCGTCTGTTCTATCAGCGGTTGCCAGGGGAATAAAGCGCATGACCTGGAAGGGGATGTCCGGCGAGAGCGAGGCGACCCGTCGCGCCGTCTCCCGCACCTCATCCTCCTTCCCCCTGACGTACACGGCGGCGACCTCCGTGGCCACCCCGCTTTCAATGCTCAGTTTCAGGTTTCTGAAGACCGGAGCCACGGACGCGGCTCCCAGGCGGGCATAGGTTTCATCCGTGCACCCCTTGATGCCGATGTTGATGAAGTCGATGTGCTGCAGCAGTTCCCGGAATGTCTGCTCGGTAAAACAGGCGTTGCTGGCGCATCCCACCAGCAACCCCTGTTCACGGGCGCGGGACGCCAGTCGTTTGAAGGTAAAAAAGGAGACCGCCGGTTCATTGAAACAGAACATGATCCCCCGGCATCCGTCAGCCAGGGCCCTGGCCACAACATCGTCCGGCCCCATGGGATGTAGGGCACTTCGGATGGAGTCAACACTTTCGGTGAGAACCCAGGATACGCAGCCGCCGCACTTCAGGTTGCATCCGATGGTGCAGACCTGCAAAAACGTGCCGCCCGGATGATAATGCAACATGGGCATGGACTCTATTTCGGACGGCACGACGACAAGATACTGGTCGGGATATTTTTCAATCTGGGCACCGGCATTATTGGTATACATCCCACAGCGGCCGGTTCCGTTCTCTGGAATCAGGCAGGTGTTTTCACATATGGGGCATTGCATGTCGCATCCTCCAGAAACATCTCCAGACCATCGCTTCCCTCCATCTGACATGATACGGCTATTGAACGTTCTAAGAATCACAAGGAATTCGCTGTTGCGAGTCCTTTGTCCTTCAAGATTCAGCTCTTGGTAGCGTTACGCATCTTCCGAAAGACGCCTCAAGCGATCACTAAAATACAATCTATCCCAATGCTCGACTTTTCCATCCAATGGTTCCCCATCCATTTTCCTGAACGGACACAATAGAATAGCTTCTGTTTCATTATAACGGCGGCAAATTTTGCAGGATTCTCTCCGCATCCCGATCGCTTACGGTCTTGCCGTACACTTCGGAGTAGAAGGTCTTCAACTCCTTTTTCATGTCCAAATCCCTGAACAGATCAGGGTGTAAAATCTTCGCCATGTAGATGATGAACGGGATGGTTTCTCCACTGGCGTATTCCCAGGCAAAAACCCCGTTGGGGATAACGTAAACCTTCCCGTTCCTCACTGCTTTCAAGCTTGCCCATTTGGGATTATTCCTGAAGTTTTCAAGAGTGCTGCCCCAGCCGCTGATGAAGATTACATCCGGATTCCATACCAGCAGTTGCTCGTCGTGAAGCTCAATGAAATTATCGTCAACGATTCGAGGAAGATAATTGCCACCAGCCATTTCCGTATCCCAGTGCATCACGCTGGCGTTACCCTGACTGAACAACTGATTTCCGAACCGTCCACCGTAATAGACTGTTGGCCTTTCCTTTAGCGCTATCTTCGAAGTTCTGGAACGGATCATTTTCATCTTTTTATCGAAATACCTGCAGTACTTTTCCGCTCTCGGTTTCGCATCGGGCCCCAGCAGCTCACCAAAAAAACGGACCTGTCTCTTGAAGTTCTCCTCGAAATCATCCAGGCTTCTCGGCCTTTTCCTGACTGAAAATCCGCATGCCGTTCTTATTCCCACTGCGGCATATTTTTTTGTTTCCTCGGGTTGGGGCGAATACAGCACCAGATCGACTTTCTGTTTCAGCATCTGCTCAACATCGCCCGAATAGGGTGCGGAGACTAGCGGCAGATTCCTTATCTCGGGGTACAGTCTGTAAGCCCAGGGCGAAGGTTTCATCGCCATCAGCGTCATGCTGGCCCCCTTGCCCAGTATCATGATTTTTTCAGTGGAAACTCCATGCTGGCAGACGATCTTTTTCGGGTTGACCGGTACCTCGATCTTTCTGTCATCCATGTCGGTGATAATCTTAAAATCAGCGGCATGGACAGGCGATGCAACGACATTCAACAAGAAAGCAAACAACAGGAGCAATAACGGATAGTTCATGATTTCACCGGTTGAACATAAGAAGAGGATCACTCTTTATTAAACAGAAACGTCAACGCCTCGCGGGTCCGCGCCCGCCAGTTTTTCCAGCCATGCCCCTCATTGACCTCCCGCAGGTGCACCGGGCATCCGTGACCCGCAAGCGCATCACGGATGCGGTGGCTCGCCTCCACCAGGTCTTTTCCGTTGAAATCCGCCTCGAAACGCCCCACATCCAGATACACCCGGACCGGCAGTTTCGGGCCGTTTCGCACCAGAGCAATCAGGGGAGCGAGCATTGTGGCCGTGGATTGGGCCATGCACTTTCCAAAAACATCGGAATGGCGCATCGTCAGGGAAAGCGCAGCGGTGGCCCCGGCAGAAATACCGCCCACGGCCCGGAATTCCCGGCTCACCAGGGTACGGTAACGCCGGTCTATGGCCGGTATCACGTCTCCGACCATAAACGCCTCAAATACCGGGTTCATGCTGTATTCCGCGATCCGGTCCCCCACGGAAGGAATCAGTACGGCAATGAAGGGGGGAATGGCCTTTTCATGAATCAGGTTATCAAAAACGTTAATCATTGCGCCGAACTTGATGGCGCCAAAGGCGTCGTTCAGATACAGCACCGGGTAGCGCTCCGATGACGCGGAATAGCCCACCGGAAGGTAAACCGTCGCTGTTCTGCTCATGCCCGGCTGTTTCGATGCGATGGCATACTCTTCAACCACGCCCCTGGCAGCGACGGGAGCGGACTCAACCTCCGGTGGAGGTTTGTAACCGGTCATGGGCGCTTCCGAATTGGAGCCTTT
Organism: Desulfuromonadales bacterium; assembly: GCA_013377095.1. Lineage (GTDB taxonomy): Bacteria > Desulfobacterota > Desulfuromonadia > Geobacterales > Pseudopelobacteraceae > Pseudopelobacter. Next base: position 8,752 of record JACAAY010000002.1, on the reverse strand, counting down.
CCCGTACACCGACACGCGCGGATTGAGAAAATCAAGTTTCGCAACCCCGTCGCTGACCAGCTTGTATTCGATGCGGGAATCGGCGGGATACTCTTCGCTAAAGTAGAAAAGATCCGTGCCAGCCACCCTGGACATGAAGTCCTTCTGCTCACTCCAGCCATTCATGTCACCACTGATACCAACTTCATTCCCGGCGCCACGGTAGAGAAAGGTCACGCAACTTTTATCCGATGCGGAGCCGGGTTCAACAAGCGGCGTTCCTCTGCTCTTTGCCCGCGCCATAAAAGCATCCACCAAAGTCTTGCGCTGTGTCTGATCGTTTTCCCGTTCCATACGCTGCAAAACCCTGCCGGTTTCCGGACAGACAAAAGGTGGCCCTAACCGGTCAGCGCCAATCTGCTCACTGTCTCTATGCTTCATCACGACCAGGCTTTCTTTATTCCCACCTTCCCGCTGAGATTCCCGGTATACACCCGACAGATTTTTCCCATCCGGGGAAAGCTCAAAAAAACCCGAGGCCCAGTCCGTTTTCCACTCCAGGCGGGGCCTCTCTCCGGGAGCGACCCTGGCCCGAACCCACTGATGCCAGGCCAGGGAATCACCTCCTTCACCAAAGGCATGGAGCAGACTGGCCCTTTCCTTTTCAACTCGATACACGACCAGAATCGACCGTTTGCCATTACTCCAGGTCCCCTCCCACGATCCGGATAGCGCCGCTATGTTGGAAGGGACATCAGGTCCGGGAATCACCACCACAGGGTGTTTCGGCAGGGTGTCCGCAGCCGTGCTCTTTTCCGCACCAAAGCCATTGGCTATAGATACGATGACAATACAGAGCGCAAGCAGCAGCTGACGTCTAAAAAAATGCATTGGACACCCCTCTGTTTTTCACTGTAAAAATTTCAGGTTTCGGATCACCGCATTCTGATATGTTATCTCGGCCAGAGAATATCCCTTGCTTCGGCATCGGAAAGTGTTCTGCCGATGAACAGGCGATAAAACGCCTTGGTTTCCTTGACCATGTCCTTGGGATAACGGTCGGGGTGCAGGAGATTGGCCAGCCACTGGATACCCAGCAGCCGCATGTATGATGGCGGGCGGTCGAACCAGTTGAACGGTACATGGGGGATCAGATAGACCCGCTTATTGCGAACAGCGCGCACCAGTTTCCAGCGCGCATCCTTTTGTATCCGCTGGAAACAGATCTTTTCCTTGACCAGAATAACGTCCGGGTCGTACAGCAGGAGCTGCTCCATGGAGATCTTTTCCTGACCCATGAGGCTGGTCGGTTTCAGACGGCAAACGTTCCTCCCGCCGCTGAGCGGGATCAGTTCGGTATGCATGGAGCCCTCACCCTCCGTGGCAAGACCGTCCAGACCTTCCGCATAGTACACAGACACCTTTCTGTCGGCCGGCAGGGCAGCCAGTGCCCGCTCGACCCGCTGCAGCACACCTACAGCGTAACGGTTGAGCTGATTGGCCCTGTCACGCCTGTTCAAGACATCCCCCATAAAGAGCAGAGCGGCGGGATAGTCCTGGATCGTGTCCATGCGCATGAACACTGCGGGGATGCCGAGTTTGCGCAGCACCCGTTCATATTCCGAATTAATGGCGTTGAACGAGTTGCTGCGCTCCCAGAGAAAGGCCACATCCGGCTTTATCTTCAGTAAAACCTCCAGGTTGAGGGTTCGCCCTTCACCCACCAGACCGCCGAAGACCGGGATTTTTTTGAAACGTTCAACCGTGTATATTTTTTCATCGCCCTGGAGCGGAAAATTGAGCCCGGCCAGCATCTCGGGAGCAATCGTGTACAGCATGTAGGTGGCGGGCGGAGACAGCGCAACGGCCTTTTCGATCCTGTCGGGGATACTGACCTTTCGCCCGGACATGTCGGTGATCGTGCGCGAATAGGCACTGGAACAGAGAGAAACCAACAGAAGAGCAATCAAAACGCCACGACGCAGCATATAATCTCCTAAACCCTGACATGCTCAAAGCTCACCGAGGGCTTCATCAACATCGTTCCGCCACCCTCGGAGGCAATCTGCAGGACCCTGTCCGCATCCAGCACCCATGCTCCGGCAAGGTGGGTGATTTTTGTTCCGCTAAATGCCTGTGGACAGAACGGTGTCGAAGGGCCCAGCAGTACGGCAGCACGCGGATTCCCCACTGCCGCGAGCACCTCATCGCAGGTACCGTTGATCAGTGAGGTTCCAGTTATGATGGCCACACTGCAATCGGCCAGAGCCTGTTTGCCCTGCTCGGGGGAGAGTGTCTCACCCTTCTCCCGAATCAGTTCGATAATGTCGAGCCTGCAGCCGGTACTCTTCAAAAGGTTGATGATCGGTCCAAAGTGACCGACCATGGCGACCCGGTCGTCAGCGGTAATGTCCAGCGAAGCAATGACCTCCTCCTTCGACGAGGTAGGACGGGGAAGCGAAGCCAGCAGGGCATTAACGGTTGCCAGCCCCACGGCGCGCGCCAAAGCGCTGTTTTTGTCCGCGCACAATGTCACAATCTCTCCGGCCGGACTGTTGACCAGCGTCCCTGCACGCGGAAAATGGGTGCAACAGGCAGCATTGGAATCGGGCGTCCAGGCCACCCCGGCCTGACCGCTATCCAGCCGTACCGCGGTGTAGCCCAAACCGATGCGCACATCAGCGATGGTATGTCCTGCAGCGTACGATTCCAGACAATCAACCAGCCGTTTCTGAAGTACTAATGACATGATGCGGTTCCTTTCGTTACAGGAGGAATACCTCTGTTAACTCTGTGGCAAAAAAGCCATTTCACTCATTTTCCCTGACGGTGAATAACCCCCAGGGCACCCTGGTTGGACAGGTTTCTGGCAAAACACTCCACGCACAGGTCCGCACCGGTTACCGTGTGCATGAACATGCTGTTGTTGCCGACAGCGATACTCCTGTCAGGGATCGCCTCACCGATGGTGTCGCTCGGCAGGGAGGTAAAATAGCCGGAGAGCGGATACTCTTTTTCACCAACCGTTTCGCTGTACGACTTGTAACCTGAAGGGTAGTCAAACACCCGATGCCTTCCCGACGTGATGGTGAGATACTGGCCGGCGCCCGGTTCATGGCAATACCACTCCTTGCCGTTTCTGCAGGGCGCCAGGGGCAAGAGGAAATCATTGGTCCCGACGCCTTCCAGAAATATCAGGGCAATCCGGTGATCCTTGAGGTTGTCCTCGATCAAGCTCCGGATAGCGGTGATATCGTTCACCGCCCCCAGCGGGGTATGCAACGGAATGTAATCATCCGCTTCGTGAATCATCGTCGGCCTGCGCATGACACTGCTGACAGTCTTGAAGGCATAGCCCTTTTTCGCGACCAGAAGGTATTCGGGCAACCTGAGCGCCTCATCAGGGCTTCCCTCAAAAAGACGCAGCATCTCTTTACGTTCAACCACCATCCTGATATGCGGATGATCGGCAAGAGTCCTCAGATCAGCCTCGCTGGGGCCATGCAGACCGGCGTACATGACCGACCAGTGGGTGGCAATGGCCAGACCGTCAAGTTTGCTCAGATCGATAAAATCAAGCAGAGGGGTCATTCCTCCCCTGCCAACCACGAGGGGAGTAAACCCGGACAAACGGACAAAGCGCTCAACTTCCGCAAAGAGATCGGAGATAGTCCTCTTTTGTTCTGCTTCATCCATGGCCGAATAACGAATGGAAAAATACTGTTGGGCGTAGTTCAAAAAAACGAAGCGGGGATGGTAGGTTCCAATCAGGTCCAGGGCAATGTCAGAGACCCACCTGTTGCTGCCGGGATCCATGTCACCCGGATAGGGGAACTTTTTCAGGACAGCCCTCATCATCTCCACCCGTGGACCAACCGCATCCACCTTGGCGCCGGTCCGCAGGTCAAACATGTTCTGCCACTCTCTCGCATCAACAATTGCCAGGCTCATGCCGCCGCTCCTTGTCTGTTCCGCACCACATTGTCGCCCAACATTCTGATCCCACGACCGCAGGACGGGCACTGGCCGTCGTTGCATAAGTAACGTTGCAGCTTGTCCCCGCCGCACCCCAGGCTGAAGCGTTCGACCACGGTTGCTCCACAGTTCGGGCAGAGGGTATTGACCCAATCGGAACCGACGAAGTTATGAAAATAGATATGAAAGAGTTTGCTCCGCGCCGACACCAGGGCCTCATTAATTGCTTCGATATTGGGGTACATTGCGTCCTTCATCTCATGCTCGGGGAGCAGGCGAAAGACATGCCAGGGTATTTCGGGATCAATAGCGGCGATCAGTCCGGCCATCTCGTCCAGTTCATGGTCATTCACCCCCTGGATGACCGGTGTTGCCACCTCCACATGGCGTATTTTAGCAAGTCTTTTGATGGTTCGCAGTATGGGGGCCGGCGAGGGGATACCGATATACTCGCGGTTAAATTCCGGCGACAGCCCCTTGAGGCTGATGTTGAAGAAGGAAAATATGGAAGCCAGCAGTTCCGTGGACTCCGGGGTGGTATAGCCATTGGTCAGGCACCCCATGTGGATGCCTGCCGCCCGTGCCTCTTCCGCGACGTCATGAAGAGAATTCAGGGATACAGCCGGTTCGTTGACATTGAAGACAATACTGTGACAGCCCAGCTTTTGAGCGGTCCGCACCAGTTCGCCGGGGGAGAGATCGAGCATGTCCTGCTGCATCTCGGCCGGGTCCCGTTTGGCAATAAAGGCGTTTGAGCAGTACTTGCAGCTGAAGTTGCAGCTGCTGGTGCCGATGGTCATGCAGCGGCTTCCGGGATCGACGTGGTAAAACGGGATCGACTCGATCCCGGAAACACCAAAGGTGCACCACCTGTGGGGGAAGCGCTCGCTGATGGTTTTGCCATCCGAGAAGTACATCTTGCAAACGCCGAACGTTTCGGCGCCCAATTCACAGCGCCACTCGCAGTAATGGCAACGCATGCTCACACCTCCTTTCATCCGATCCCTTCCACTTCGCTCAAGGCTGATCTTCACCCTTATCCCAGCTGATGAATGCCCAGCGCACCACCTTGGGCGCAGGAAAACGCCAGCCATCTTCATGGGGAACAAGTTCCGAAACGAGGTAGTTTCTCAGCTGATCCAGCTCTTCCCCGGTGACATCCTTCAGCATCCAGATTGTGCCATCAACAGCATCATCGATGTTTTTGTAGTTTTTCCACTCCCTGCTGACGATAAAATCCACCGTGGCAAAGATCCCCATCTGGTACAGAAGGTTGTAGAGATAGATGAAATCCGGCCCTGACGAGAGTTCCCTCCCCACCGCCTCATAGACGCGCCGGTCATGGGGGCCGTCCCCCACCAGTGAGGAAACGCAGACCCGTTTGCGCGCCGCCCGATTCAGCTTGGTGATTGCGTCGCGAAGATCGCGGGCCACCATGGAGCGGGATGCAATAACCGCATCATAGGTTCCGACACCCAGGCGATCCCAATCGTCCTCCCAGCTTCCGTGGATGGTGGAAATGTTCGTAATTCCCTCCTCCCGGCAGCTCTGACGGAGCAGATCAAGCATCACCGATGAAAAATCCAGCGCCGTCACCGAGGCGATGCGCCTGGCAAGCGGCACCGCCAGGGTTCCGGCACCGCAGCCCACATCAAGCACGCTCCAGGATGGTTCAGGTTGCATCATCTCCAGAAAATGCTTCTCATAATCCGTTTCCTTCACATGCCGGGCAAAAGCCGGCGCCCGTTTGTCCCAAAAGGACGAATCGCCCATGTTGGAGCGTCCCTCTCGAGCTCTCTGCCACGCATAATTCCAATCAATTTCCATCCGGTTCATTCAACCACCTTTTTCCGGCATTCAGGTTCCATGAATACCAACTGTATGTGTTATCACCGCTACATCCACGACAGCACGTTCTACCGGTCAGACCTTTGAAGCGCTCAAACCTCAAAGGTCTGTCCCCACCAGATTCAAGCATATAGCGCTTTAGAACTTGTACCGCGCCTGGATAAAATAACTCCTGCCCGCCTCGGGATACCCCTCGGTAAGCGCATAGTTCCTGTCAGCAAGGTTATTGATGCCCCCTTCGAGCAGCAGATCCCGAACTACTTCGTAACTGATCTTCATGTTGATAACCACGAATTCTCCTGCCTTGTAAATCCCGTCGGACGTGCTGAAACGTTTGGTGTCGTACTCCAGGGAGGCAAAAAAGCTAAGCGGCTTGATAGGAGAATACTTCCCGTAGGCAAAAAACTTGTGTTTGGGAATATCAGTAATCTGCTGGTTGTTTGTCCGGTTCTTATTGTAGATGAACGTGTAGTTGATCCCGGTTTCAAGGCTGTCCGAAATCGGTGCGACCGCCTCAAATTCATAGCCGTAGCGCTGCACACGGCCGATATTCTGAAACTGCGACACCGTTGAGCTTATGGCAGCGGCTTGGACGTAGTCGGATATGTCATTGAAGAAAAACGTACTCTTGACATTGACCAGTTTGGCAAACGTATCCTCGAAACCGATTTCATAGTTGTTGGACACTTCCGGTTTCAGATCCGCGTTTGGAATATAGGTTCCGAAACGGTAGGAATATTTATCCTTGATGGAGGGATAACGTGTCTTGCGCGCTGCGGCGGCGTGTACTTTGCCGGTATCTGAGTAGGCATAGAACAGTGCTCCCTGGGCAGTGACATCATTGTTGTTGCTCCGAGGAAACTCTTGCAGAACCTTGGGTGCTTTTGTGCCGGGAAGCGGGTTATAGTCTTCGGCCTGGACTGTGTTCTGGAAGTCATAGCTGACTCCCAGTAAGGCGGATAACTTCTTGGTGATCTGGATCGTATCTTCTCCGGCAATGGAAAAGATGCGTTCTTCATCGTGCTGCACCGGGCTGGCAGTGGTTTCTTCGCGATGGACGTCATCCTTGTAGTGAAAGGCCATCTTGAGCGCATTGTAGGGTATCAGGGTCGTGCCGGCCTCGATGGACGCACCATAGGAGTAATCGTTGTAATTGCTCAGATTGCCGGATTTGATGGGGGGGGAGTAGGTCGCATCGTTAAAGATCTTGAGTGAATTCTTGAACTGGTCATAAAACAGACGGGTCTTGACGTAGCTTGCGTCGCCCAGTGCGGTGTTTGAGTTAAAGTACACGCTCTGTTTGTTCCAGTATGGCCACTGCCAGTATTTTATCTGTTTGGGATCGGTGTTCTTACCGGCATAGGGCGGCACCCCCTTTTCACCACTCTGGTAGATATAGTTCAGTGCATACTCATCGGTGCTGTTGGGAGTCAACCCAAGCTTGATGCTACCTTTCCAGTCACGCTGAAAGGAATTGTTACGCGTACCGCCATCTTCGGCCTTGGTGCGATTGAAATCGTTCGACAGGTCAAAGGCGTGCTCGTCAACCCAGGAGCCGCCTCCCTGCACATACCAGGTTTTCTGGTTGCTGCCGAAATTGGCAAAGGCATGATAGGCGTCACCGGAGGTGTATCCGACACCGGCACTGCCCTCAAACGTCTTGGCGGGACGCCTGGAGACCAGGTTGAGCGCCCCCCCCATGGTGTTGGGACCGTAGAGCACCGATGCAAACCCCTTGGAAATTACCAGTTCAGACAGATCGTAGGTAAAGAAGCGGCCAAGGTCGGGGTAACCGTCATAGGGCACATAGATCGGGATACCGTCCAGAAACAGGGGCGCGTGTTTGAGATCGAACCCTCGTACAAAGACCATTGACTCGTTACGTCCGCCCACACGCGAAATAGTGACGCCCGGCACCAGGTTGGCCGCCTCGGCAACGGTCTTGCGGTCAAACTGGAGCATATCCTCGTTGCTGATGGTCGTGACCGAGGGATTCTTGATACTGTCCGATTTTCCGGTCACCTCTACCACGCCCAGGGTGTAAACATCACTATTAACGTCCGATTTTCCTCCCTTCTCCTCCGCCAGGGCCGGCGTCGCCAACAGGGTCAGAGCCAGCAGGGGAGCAACCAGCTCACGCTTCCTGACCGGCAGGGAAAGACTTCTCGAATGTTTCTTCATCACGTCCTCCTTTTTCTTAATAAATACATCCATCATCATTGCAGTGTCGTTTCATGCTATTCCTTCCAGATTCCGCTCACTGCCGTCCATGCCGCGTTTTTCACCTCCTTTTTGACTTATGCAACGACACGGCAGTAATCATTCTTTTCAAAACAAGGTTTGCAGAGGCTCTCTCCCTGGTGTTCGATCTCCCTTCCATCCAAGACGGTTTCACCGCAGGAGTCACAGACAACCTTGCGAAGCGGTTTGCCCGGCATATCTTCGGGAAGCAGCTGCACCTCTACCTCGCTGATTGAAAACATTTCCTCTTCAAGCGCTTCGTTATGGTAAGGCATACCCACCGGGTCTCCCTCCGGCATCTTCCTGTTCGAGCGGGTCACCACCCGCACACTTTTGCCCGATTCCAGGTTGATAAAGGTGGCCGCCATTTTGCCGTAGTCGCGGATCTTCATGGTGCGCTTGCCCGGCCTGCAGCCGGTCAGGGCCATGATGGCGTCGGTGGCGCAGCGGTCAATTTCGACGAACACCATCAGCTTCTTCCGGTCAGCCCCCTTGGGATCTGAAATGCCGATCCTTCTCAACCCGCTCATGGTCATGCGGGTACCAAGCGCGATACCGTGGCAGATCTCGCCATGAAATTTCCCCGCCTCATCAACCAGTGTCGCGTACTCCCCAAAGTAGTTGTTCTCCATGCTTCCTCCCTGTGTAGTATTCCGAATTGGTCAAGATTTCTGATTTTGTCTTCTGTTTTTTCTTTTATATCAGCTCG